>JBAUIG010000033.1:0-7437 GCA_049682735.1 Candidatus Macondimonas sp.
TCCGTAGCCGAACCACTATGGTGTGACTCCTTGCAGGTCCTGCGTCCCAAGCGCCGGACGCTGCTCGATGGATTTGCCGACGCCAGCGATTTTCGCACCCATCCCCTGGAGCGTCAGGATTTCAGGGCCCTGTGGCAGTCCGCATCCCGGCGCCTGACCCCGTATTGCCTGGATCCAGGTCGGCAGCAGGTGATTTTCGTAGAGACGCCTGAGGGCATCAATCTCGTTGATGACCATCCCTTTCTGTACGAAGCGCAGCGGCGTCATGCCGTGAAATTGCATGCAGTGCCTTATGCCGCTGTGATGGCTCTGGCTGCCGAGATCCCGGATGCCCTGGCGCGCACTCCGGTCATCTTCCTGCACAGCACTGGGCGCTGTGGATCGACTCTGCTGTGTCGATTGCTGGGGGATGCGGCGGGAACTGTTTCCGTTTCCGAGCCGGATTTCTACAGCCAGCTGGTGCTGTTGCGCGAGGAGGCAACGGCTGCGGACGAAGCCCAGCTTGGCCGGATTACGGCGGCCTGCACCCGGTTGTTGGTGGCGCATCTGCGCAGCGCCAATCCCGCAGCGCAATCGGTGGTGATCAAGCTGCGCGGCGTAGTGGTGTTCGCAGCGGATCTGCTGGCTCGCGATCTGCCGGATGCCCGGCATCTGTTCCTGTACCGCAATGCCACCGATACTGTGAATTCCTTTTTCGCCATGCTGATGCGGGTGCCTTTGATGCGTCTCGCGCGCAAGGTGCGATTGGAAACCATGGTGTTGCGGCTGTTGGCATTGATCAATCCGATGAAACGCAATCCGGGCGCGCTGGCGCCACTGTACAAGCAAGCCCATTACCAGAAGCAGGTTCCCGAGGACTTGGCCGCTTTTCTGGCCATCGGCTGGTTGTCCAAGATGGATCGTGTGCTGGATTTGCAGCGCAATCCGCCGGGTTTTTTTGAGGCGGTGTTGCGCTATGAGGATCTGCGCGTTCAGGGAACCGCGCTGATCCCAGATCTGCTGGCAGCCTTGAGCTTGCCGCCCGCGGACGAGGTGGCGATGGCGCGCATGGGACGCACCATGTCGCGCAATGCTCAGGAGGGCTCCATCCTGGCGAGCACCGGCGGATCGACTTTACGCCCCCGGCAACGGGAAATGATTCATCGCATGCTGGCTTTGCACCCCGAAATTCAGGTGAGCGACTACCTGTTGCCGGGAACGCTGCGACAGGAGCAGGCATGAATCAGCCAAGGCCGGGATCGGAACAAACGGTGAGCGCTGGTAGCGCCATGCTGCTGCGGCTCGTGCTGGGCCTCATCTTGCTGATTGCTCTGGTCATTGCATACCGGTCCTTGGATCTGGGCCGTTTCACCGATCGGGAGCAATTCGGCGCCCATCTGGCGGCTCTGCGGGGCTGGCAGCTGCAGGCCGGCTGGCTGGGAGCGACCGAATTTGCCTTGGCCGGGATTGCCGTGATTGTTCTCAATGTGCCCTGCGTGCTGGTGGTGCTGGCTGCGGCGGCGCTCTATGGAGCGCTGGGCGGGATCGTGATGGGCGTGCTCACCTTGAATGTGGCGAATGTGATCATCTATCTGGCGGGCCGGCACCTGGGGCGGGCAGCGGTGATGCGGGTCTTTGGCCGCATCATGCAGCGGGTGGAAGCGCATTTTGGGAATCACGGCTTGATCAGCGTGATCCATCTGCGCTTGTTATTTTTCGCGCTACCGCCCGTCAATTGGTTTCTGGCGGTGATGAACCTGCGCTTGCGGGATATGGTCCTGGGGACCTTGATCGGCTCTTTCCCCAAGATCGCCCTGTATGCCTGGCTCGGCGATGTGGTGATCGAGAAGCTGGCCTTTCATCCCGAGCGTCTGCACTGGTATAGCCCGGAGTTGCTCACGCCCATGCTGGCCGGAATTGGCCTGAGCCTGATGTTGCGTGTGGTGGATCAGCGCTGGATCACGCCGCGCGCCGAGCAAGCCTGATCAATCATCCGGTTTATTCATGAGCCGGTGTGAAGTGGGCAATTGGAGGGGCGGGGGATCGTGCTGGGTGCAAATGGGCCTCACAGGCGCGCAACAGGATGGAATCGGCCGCGCTGAGATAACGCAAGGCGCGATGGTGTCCTGGGATCTTTTCTGGATGCAGGCGCGCATTGAACGCGCGGTGCATCATGCGCCGGCCGCTTCCCGAAAGGGTGTCCAGGCGGAAATAGACCAAGTTCATGTCGACCGTCTGTCGTGCACTGAAATCGTCGAAATGACCCGCTTCCAAAAACCGACGAAAAGGCGGGCAATTTTCCCACCAAGCTTTCAGGCGATCGCTGTTATCGAACAGATAAGGGTGTCCGCAGTGCTTGAGAATGCGCTGACGGATTTTTTTGCGCCTATAGTAAGGCGCGAGCGCGCGGGCCAGCCAGGTTTCATAGCCGGCGATGTACGGGCCTATCAGCACCAATCCGCTGGCTGTCGGCGTGTGTCCGGCCGCCAGGGTCGCGTGCAGGGCGCAACTCAAGGAAGAAGTGCTCAAGCTCATGCCAACCAGCAATGGCCGTTGGACGCCGTCGGTCAGCATCAATTGCAAATCATGCAGAACGGCCGTGATGTCGACATAGCCGCCACGACCCTGATGTTCATAATGCGCTTCATAGACCGCGCTCACGGCGGGGTGATCGAGCAGACCTTGAATCATGGCATCGCCGAAACTGCCGCGCACGGGGTCAAATCCCCCCGGAAACAGCACTACGGGAACGCCAGAGGCACGTTTTTGTTTGCGCTGGGTTTCGATCAGGTAATGTCCCTGTAGCGCGACCCCATTCCATTCAGTCAGGTAGCGCGCTGATTCGTCCTGGAAGCGGATGGGGTGTAAATGCGACAGCTTGGACATGAGTGTGTGAACCTCGGATCTGGATTTTCTGAAGGCGGCACTGCTGAATGAGTATATCGGCACGATATGTCATCCTTGAGTCGATGGCGTTCAAGCCGGTATCCTTGGCTCGGCTCATTTGGATTGCTTCCGATTTTTCGCTGGCGTAGCTCAGTTGGTAGAGCAGCCGATTTGTAATCGGCAGGTCGCGGGTTCAAATCCTGTCGCCAGCTCCATGGCTGTTATCCATCTATTTGCCCCCAATGGGAGGCTGTACTGTGCGTCTGTCCCAGACTGGGAAGCCGTTTGTGGATATGGATGAAAGGTTTCGAGCAACGCCGCAATCTGAATTTGAACAAAATGTATCCAGATCACGCCGCGAATGGCGGGCCTGGGCCAAACCAGCGTCAACCGGGAATGTTGAATATGGCGATTCGCATCAGAAACGGATGGTCTGTGTTGGCTGTTCTGCTCTTGGCCGCCTGCGGCAAGGAAGAAGCGGCCGCGCCGCCGGAACGACCGGCAGTGTTGATCACGACTGTGAATGTTGAGCGGCAACTTGTTGAAGAGACAGAGGTTTCTCTTGGGAGGCTGCAGTCGAACGTGGATCCAAAGATTGCCGCAGAAGTTCCGGGGCGGGTGCTGTCGGTTGCTGTGGAAGTGGGTGACGCGGTGGCCAAGGGTCAAGTGTTGGCGCGAGTGGATGAGCAGGATTATCGCTTTGCCGTTGAGCGTGCCGGCGCCGATGTGCGCCGCTTGGAGTCCTTGAATGCCCAACAGCAACGGCAGGTAGAACGCTATCAGCAGCTGGTCAAGGAGAATTTCTTCTCTGCCAATGCGCTTGATGAGATCGTCACACAACTTGCGGGGACTCGTGAGCAGCTTGCCGCTGCACGCACCCAGTTAGAGCAGGCACGCAAGAATCTCGACCGAACCGCTGTCAAGGCGCCTGCTGCAGGGGTTATCGCTCAGCGGCTGGTCAGCCCTGGTGACTATGTGGGGGCCGGAAATCCCTTGTTCCAGCTCAGCACCGACCACAGTTTGCGGGTGGTGCTGCCTTTCCCTGAAAGCTTGGGTAATCGTTTGGAGGTTGGGCAAACCTTGCGCCTCTATGCGCCCATGGCACCAGAGGAGCGCGTCGAAGTCCCCATTACGGAAATCCGCCCAGTCATTGGCGCCCAGAATCAAGCAATTGAAGTCTTGGCGGAAATCCGCAATCCAGGAGGCTGGCGGGCGGGCGGCAGCGTAACCGGAGAAGTGGTGTTGGGGCGTCGTGAGGATGCTGTGGTAGTGCCGCCGTTGGCGCTGATTCGGCGTCCCGTGGGCACCGTGGTGTATGTCATCTCGGGCGATCTGGCGAATGAACGTCTGGTCACGACAGGCGTACGCACTGCACGCTTCGTCGAGATCATCGATGGCCTCAAAGGTGGCGAGACCATCGCAGTCGAAGGCGCTTCGTATCTGAGTGATGGTGCCAAGGTGCGCCAGACGCAGGAGCGCGGCGCATGAATCTGCCGGAGTTGTCGATACGTCGGCATGTGCTCGCGTATATGCTCAATGCGGTATTGCTGCTGTTCGGGATCATTGGTTTTCGTGATTTGGGCGTTGATCGTTTCCCTAACGTGGATATCCCTGTCGTCACCATCACCACGATCCAGCCCGGCGCCAATCCGTCCGTGGTGGATGCCAGTATCACCAATATCATCGAGCGCCAGGTCAATAGCGTGCCGGGGATCGAGAATATCCGCTCCAGTTCCACACCCGGTGTGTCGGTGGTGGCGATCAATTTCGAGCTGGAAAAGAACGTGGATGTGGCCTTCAACGAGGTCCAGGCCAAGGTTAACCAAGTGCTGAGCCAGTTGCCCACGGATGCCGATCCGCCCATTGTGGCCAAGGTGGAAACCACCTCCCAGCCCATTCTCTGGCTGGCCCTGCAGGGCGACCGCACCGAACAGCAGTTGAATGTCTATGCCAATAACACCTTGCGCAAGCAGCTGGAAAACGTCAATGGCGTAGGCGAGGTGCGCATTGCCGGTTCGCGGGAACGCACGGTACGTGTTGAAGTGGATCCGGCCCGATTGGCCAGCTACGGTCTGACGGTGCAGGATCTGCTCCAGGCTTTCCAGAGCGAGCATTTCCTGTTGCCCGGCGGCTTTGTCGTAGGCAAGGAGACCGAATCTCTGCTCAATCTGGATCTGGAGTACCACGATCCTATGGCGCTACGGGAGATGATTGTCGGCTTTGTAGACGGCGCTGCAATCCACTTGCGCGAGGTAGCGGAGGTGGTTGACGGATTGGCGGATCCCCGGCAGCTCGCGCGCTATAACGGGGATCCCACGGTGGGTCTGGGTATCGTCAAGATTGCCGGCAGCAATACAGTGGCCATTATCGATGAGATCAAGCGCAGATTGGATGAGGAGATCCGTCCTCAGCTTCCGCCTGGTATGACCCTCTCAGTAGCAACCGATACCTCCACCTTCATTCTGGAACTGGTACATGCCTTGCAAGAGCATTTGCTCACCGGCACCCTGCTTGCCGCTGCCATCGTACTGCTGTTCCTGCGCAATTTCCGCTCGACCCTGATCATTGCGGCCGCGATTCCGGTATCCCTCATGGGCGCGGTCGCGGTGATGTATTTCTTTGGTTACACATTCAATGTCGTCACCCTGCTGGCCTTGCTGCTCCTGATCGGCGTGGTGGTGGATGACGCCATCGTGGTGCTGGAAAACATCTATCGCCACCGGGAGGAGCTGGATCCCGATCCTGTCAGTGCCGCCTTGAACGGTACTCAGGAGGTGATGTTTGCCGTATTGGCGGCCACTTTGTCGCTGGTGTCCATTTTCGTTCCCGTGGTCTTCATGGGCGGGATCGTGGGACGGTTTTTTGAATCCTTTGCCGTGGTGGTGGTCTTCGGCGTGCTGGTCTCCTGGTTCGTTGCGCTCACTCTCACGCCCATGATGTGTTCGCGCTATCTGAAGGTGTCCCACGAGCATGGGCGTGTCTTCAATGCCTTTGAGCGAGCCTTCCGCGGCATGGAGTCGGGATACCGGAATCTGTTGGGACGGTCTTTGAATGCCCCCTGGCTGGTCATGCTGCTGGCCGGTCTGGTCGTGCTTTCCAGTAGTTTTTTCTTTGTCAACGTGGGCGGCGAGTTCGTTCCTGAAGAGGATCAGGGACAGTTGTTTGTTCAGCTCAAAACGCCGCTGGGTTCGAGCATAGACTTTACCGACAGCCGTTTGCGGGCGATGGAGGCGATCCTGTCCGAGGAACCGACGGTTGTGGGCTACTTTTCAGCCATTGGTCTGGGTCAACAGGGCCAGGTCAACCAGGCAGTCTCCTTTGTGACCATGAAACCGCGCGGAGAGCGGGACATTTCTCAGCAGGATCTGGCGGTCAAGCTGCGCCAAGAAGCCGCCGCCATTCCAGGTGTTCAGGTCTTCATTTCCGAGGTCCCCGCGTTTGGCGGGGAGCGCGGCGAACCGCTGCAACTGGTCTTGCGCGGTCGCAGCCTGGGAGATGTGGCCCGGTATTCCGAGGAGATTCGCCAGCGGCTGTTGACGACGCCCGGGATGGGAAGTGTCGATCTCACCCTGCAACTTGATCTGCCTCAGGTGGAGCTTGAAATTGACCGGGAGCGGGTCGCCAGTCTTGGGTTATCGACGCTGGAGGTGGCCCAGGCGGCAAATATTTTGGTAGGGGGCTTGGACGTCGCACGCTATAACGATGACCCCGGTGATGGGGAACGCTACGACCTGCGGCTTAAAGCCCAAGAGGGGGCGTACGCGACCCCCGATGACTTGCGCAACATCTTCCTGCGCAATCGCGCAGGTGAACTGGTGCGCTTGGATACGGTAGCTCAGGTGCGCCAGTCCCTCGGCCCCGCCGAGATTGGACGCTTTGATCTGAACTATGCAGGCTTTTTCTTCATCAATCCCACCATGCCTCTCGCAGAGGCGGTTGGCCGGGCACAGGCGATCGGCCAGGAGATCCTGCCCACTGGGTATACGCTGGATCTGACGGGACAAGCCAAGGAATTCGAGGATACGGCAGGTTACATGATCTTCGCACTCGTGGTATCGCTGGTGTTGCTGTATATGGTCTTGGCCAGCCAGTTCGATTCCTTCCTGCAACCGCTCATCATAATGGTTGCTCAGCCCCTGGCTGCCATCGGCGGGGTGGCAGCGCTCTGGCTGCTTGGCTACACATTGAACATGTTCTCCATGATCGGGATGTTGCTGCTGGTGGGGCTGGTGGCGAAGAATTCCATCCTGCTGGTGGATCTGACCAATCAACGCCGTTCTGAAGGTGTGCCATTGCAACAGGCACTGATGGAAGCCTGTCCGGTGCGTCTGCGCCCGGTGCTCATGACCTCACTCACGGTGATTTTCGCTCTGTTGCCGGCGGCGCTGGGCTTGGGGGCTGGTGCGGATACCAACGGCCCGTTATCGGCGGCAGTCATCGGCGGAATGGTGACTTCCACCGCGCTGACCTTGGTGGTGGTGCCGGTGGTATATCTGTTGGTCGAACGAATGAAAGAGCGTCGCGGATTTCATCCAGCTACGCATCAGGGGACGGATCATGCGTAATCGGATC
>JBAUIG010000034.1:0-4803 GCA_049682735.1 Candidatus Macondimonas sp.
GATCAAGAAGAAAGAAAATGAAGCAGGTCGCCACGACGCGGCCATCCCTGATGAACTGTTTCATGACCGGGTTTCTCATCACCATCAGTGATCAGAAAGCCCTGCTGTTCTACCTCGGTTTCTTCCCGACCTTTCTAGATTTGACGGCATTGACCGTCTTTGATATCGGCCTTATTGCGTTGATTTCAACCGTCGCCGTTGGCGGCGTCAAGCTGGGTTACGCGTATGCCGCGGCACGGACACGCTTGATCCTCGAGGGTCGCATCGGCGAACGATCAAGCGTTCTGGCCGCATGCATGCTGATCACAATCGGTACGGTCATGATCGTGCAGGGCAATAGCCCGTAACAATGCTGTATTGACGGAGAACACTGGCAATGAGTCTTGAAACCCTGCCCTGGCATCTGCCACCCGGCTGGCCGCTGATTCTGGGCGGTCTGGCGCTGGCCCTGTTTCCGGTTCGGTGGCGGACCTGGCTGCTGCCCCTGCCGGCCCTGCTTGCGCTGATTCATCTGGAGCGTTTCGATACCGGGGCCTTCGGCGTGTTCACAATGCTCGACCAGAAACTGGTATTGGCTCGTCTGGATGCGCTCGCCTGGCCGTTTGCCTGGCTGTTTGGTTTTGCAGGGCTGGTAAGCAGTATGTATCTGCGCAGTCGACCTCATCGTCGCGAAGTCGCAGCGGGACTCGTCTACGCGGGCGCGGCCATCGGGGCGGTCTGTGCCGGCGATCTGTTGAGCTTGTTCCTGTATTGGGAGCTCACGGCGCTGGCCTCGACCCTTTTGCTCATGCCGTACGGCGCGCATCCGGACTATGGGGTGGCGCTGCGCTATCTGGTGGTCCAAGTGTTCTCGGGTGTCCTGCTGCTGGGCGGGGTGATCCTGCACCTGCAGGGCGGCGGCGCGCTGAGCTTTGATGCCTTGTCCCTGGGTAATGCCGGAAACACCTGGATCCTGGCCGCGTTCGCGATCAAGGCCGCCTTTCCCCTGTTGCATGGCTGGGTCGTGGAAGCCTATCCGGCCGCCTCCCCCGCCGGCACGGTGTTCCTGAGCGCCTTTACCACCAAGCTTGCGATCTATGCGCTGGCGAGGGGATTCACCGGCGCGGAGCTACTGATCCCGGTGGGCGCGGTGATGATCCTGTTCACGCTGGTCTTAGGGCTGCGCGAGGATGATCTGCGCCGGACCCTGGTCTACGGACTCATCAACCAACTGGGTTTCATGGTGATGATCTTGGGCATCGGCACGCCGCTGGCCCAGAGCGCGGCAGTCGCCCACGCCATCAGTCATGTCTTGTACAGCGGCCTGTTGTTCATGGCCCTGGGCGTGATCCTGCTGCGCACTGGGACCACCCGCGCCAGTGCATTGGGCGGACTGGGGCGGCAAATGCCCTGGACGTTCGCTTTCTGCCTGCTGGGGACTTTGGGGATGGCAACGCCGCTGTTCGCGGGTTTTGCCAGCAAGTCACTGATCCTGGCCGCTGCTGATGAAGCCCAGCGGGCGGATCTGTGGTGGCTGCTGATGCTGGGGTCGATCGGCATCTTTATCATGGCCGGGCTCAAGGTGATCTACTTCGCCTTTCTCGGCCCGACTTCGAACCATCAGGTGGCGGATGCGCCCCGGGGAATGCGCCAAGCCATGTCTCTCACCACACTAGGGCTGTTGATGCTGGGCTGTCGCCCCAATCTGGTGTATCAGGCCTTGCCCCATGCGGTGGAATACACCCTCTATACTCCCGCGCATATAGTGGAGCAATTGCTGGTCTTGTCGTTTGCCGCTATCGTTTTCACGCTCGCCCTGCGCTGGCGGTTGCTGCCGAAAATGGTGAACAACGTGGGGGATGTCGATCATCTACAGCGAGCGGTTCCAGGGCTCTGGTTCCGGTTCCAACAACGCCTTGCCGAACGGCGCAAGCGTGCCCAAGCCAGTCTCGGGGTACTCACGCAAGCCATGGCCGACCGCCTCGTTCGGGATGAAGGCGAGGAATCGGTCTTGGTGCGACAGTGGCAAACCGGCAGCATGGCGCTGTGGGTGGCAATTTCCTTGGCGGGGTATTTGCTGCTCTATTTCGTGTAGACGATTTCTGCACCGTCCAAGGCCCACCACAGGCAGCGGCCACCGCTGGCCATGTCCAGATCGGCCAGCATGCGTTCATGCAGCGATTGCTCCTCCGCATTCGGCCGGAACACGATCCATTGGCCACCCTCAGGTCGTTTTAGATGCGACAACGCCTCTATTGCGCCGAAAGATGTCTCCGCAGACGCTGCCTGGCCTTCGAGCGACAAGGTCACCTGGCCACCGGTCATGGCCAGATAGACATCGGCCAGGATCTGGGCGTCCAGCAGGGCGCCGTGCAATTGGCGCTGGCTGTTGTCGATGTGATAGCGCTTGCACAGGGCATCAAGATTGTTGCGCTGACCGGGATGACGTTGCCGGGCGAGGTGCAGCGTATCAATCACGACATGACGCTGCTCCAAGGCTTCCCCCGCCATTCCACAGCGCACCAGTTCAGCGTTCAGAAACCCCAGATCAAAGGCGGCATTGTGGATGATTAGCTGGGCGTCCCCCAGAAATGCCCGCAACTCCTCGGCAATTTCACTGAAGCGGGGGGCATCGGCAAGCTGTTCGAGGGTGATGCCATGGACCTCCGCCGCACCGGCATCGATGGCTCGATCAGGATTGAGATAGCGATGGAAAGAGCGTCCCGTGAGTTGACGGTCGATCAACTCGATGCAGCCGATTTCGATGATGCGATGACCTTCATTGACCTCAAGTCCGGTGGTTTCGGTATCCAGCACAATAAGCCGCATCAGGAGGCCTCCGTGCGCAGCGCCCGCGCACTCACCTGTTCGGCCCATAACGCATCGATGGCGGCATTGGCGAGGGCATCGGCGCGCTCGTTCTCGGGGTGGCCGGCATGACCCTTGACCCAGTTCCAGCGGACGCGATGCTGCGCATTGAGCGCGTCGAGCTGGCGCCAGAGATCCTCGTTTTTCACGGGTTCCCGGCTGGCGGTACGCCATCCCCGGCGCTTCCAATTCTCCAGCCATTGCGACATGCCATCGCATAGATAGCGGGAATCCGTGTACAAATTCACCTCACAGCTCTCCTGCAGGGCCGACAGGCCGGCAATGGCGCCCATCATCTCCATGCGGTTGTTGGTGGTCAGGGGTTCGGCACCCCGCAATTCCCGCTCCCGCGCGCCAAACCGCAGGATGGCGCCCCAGCCACCGGGACCCGGATTGCCGCGGCAGGCACCGTCGGTAAATAGCTCAACTGTTTTCATTGATCAGGTTCCGATGTCGTATTGAGCGGCAAGGCGGCGCCCAGGCGCCCGGCGGGCACAAGACGGGGCACCCAGCGCCGGCGGCGGCGCAAGGGCGTCAAATTCCGCACCCGCTTGCGGGCGACCAGCACATAGCCGCCCCCCGTCCACGGCACAAAGCGCGCCAGCCAGCGATCCAGGGCAGCCAGCCGCGCAAGCAGGCCACCATGGGCAATTGGCGGCCGATAAAGACAATAGCGCACATCGGTCACGTCATATCCCAGCAGGGACAGCCAATCTCGCAGGCGGTATTCGCTGATCAACCGCTCAGCCCATGGAATGGTGCGTCCCGAACGACTGAGCCATGCGCGTAGCCCCCAGAAGCTGTAGGGGTTGAAACCCAGAATCACCAGCCTGCCTTCGCTGATGAGGACGCGATCCACCTCGCGCAACAGGGGATGAGGATGAGGAACCTGCTCCAGCAGATGGGACAGGACGACCACATCCACGCTTTCGGTGGCAATGGGTAAATGATGGGGATCCGCCCACACATCCACCAGACCCTTGGCACCTGCATCGGGAGATGAAACGACGAAGCAGCGGTGCAATTGATCGTCCTGGAGGGGGAACAGACGACTGCCCGCCCAGTCCCCCAATTGCAAACCGAAACTACCGTAAAGCCCCTCCAATCCATCGGCCAGCACTGTATTTTCAGCGCCAAGCACATACCGACCGATCGGAGTGTCCCGCCAGCGTTCCAGGGCGTGATGCGTGTGTTCCACTGATTGCCTGGCCATGAGGCACCTCCACCTTGCTTGCGTCGGTTCATTCTAAACCATGTGCCTGGCTTGACCGTCGCCAAGTGACCTGACACGATAGCCGCCATGCTTTGCGTTCAACCCGTCAAGGCCTTCAACGACAACTACATCTGGGTGTTGGCAGATCCCGACACCCAACAGGCTGTGGTGGTCGATCCGGGCGACTCAGAACCCGTGCTATCCTTTCTGGATAAGCAGGGGTGGGTGCTTGTGGCTGTCCTCGCGACCCACCACCATCCGGATCATGTGGGCGGCATCCCTGCGCTGGCACGCTCCAATTTACCCATCATTGGTCCGGCGCTGGAAAAAATTCCCTGCAGGACTCAGGGCGTGAACGACAACGACCGGTTCATCCTGCCCGGCTTGGGTCTCGATGTCGAAGTACTGCACATACCCGGCCATACGCTGGGTCATGTCGCTTTTCATATTCCAGCTATCGGCGCCTTGTTTTGCGGCGACACCCTGTTTGGCGCGGGATGTGGGCGCCTGTTCGAGGGTACGGCGGAGCAGATGCATCGCTCGCTGCAACGACTGGCGGCGCTGCCGGGCGAAACCCAGGTTTACTGCGGTCACGAATACACCCTTGCCAACCTGGCCTTCGCCCAGCGGGTCGAACCCGAAAACCGTCATCTTGCCGATCGTGTCGCGGTGGACCGTGCCCGGATTGCCCAAGGGGAACCCACCCTGCCCAGCCGCATGGAAGTCGAGCAACGCACCAATCC
>JBAUIG010000035.1:0-9371 GCA_049682735.1 Candidatus Macondimonas sp.
CGCTTAGATTTACCACAAAACGATCGTTCGATACCAGTGGAAAAAGGCGGATCCATGCAAGCGTGGCCGCCATGCGCCGTGCGCCGTGCGCCTCGATGGGATCAGGGCATCACGGCCAAGGCCTCGAGCCCCATGGATTCGTGCAGGCCGAACATCAGGTTCATGTTCTGGATTGCCTGGCCCGCCGCGCCCTTGACCAGGTTGTCGATCACGCCAAGCACCACCACGGTCTCGCCATTCTGGGGCCGGAACACGCTGAGGCGGCAGGTGTTGGCCGCGCGCACGCTGGCGGTGGCGGGATGCTGTCCCAGCGGCAGGACGTCCACGAAAGGCTCGTCCACGTAGCGGGCGGCATACAGGGCATGCAATTCCGTTTCATCCACCGCCTCGCGCAGGAATGCGAACAGCGTGGCATGCATGCCACGGTTCATGGGCGCGAGATGGGGCACGAAGGTCAGCCCCACGGTGTGGCCGGTGGCCCGCGCCAGGTGGGTTTCGATCTCCGGCAGGTGGCGATGGCCCGCCACGCCATAGGCGCGGTAATTGTCCGCCACCTCGCAATACAGGGAATCGACCTTGGCGCCCCGCCCCGCCCCGCTTGCGCCGCTCGCGGCGCTGGCAATCAGGCGCTGCGGATCGATCCAGCCCCGCTCCAGCAGCGGCAGGAAGCCCAACTGGATCACTGTCGGATAGCAACCCGGATTGGCCACCAGCCGCGCCGTGCGCAAGGCCTCGCGGTTCACCTCGGGCAAACCGTAGACCGCCCGGTCCAGCAGCTCGGTATTCTCGGGCGTGAGGCCATACCAGCGGGCCAGCAGCGACGCATCGGGCAGGCGAAAATCGGCGGAGAGGTCGACTACCCGGCTCCCGGCATCCAGCAGGGCGCCCGCCATGTCCAGGGCCACCCCATGAGGAGTGGCGAAGAACACCACGTCGCAGCGGGCGAGCCGTTCCACCTCGGGCGCGGCAAACGTCAAATCGACCCGGCCCCGCAGGCTGGGAAACAGCTCAGCGACAGCCGTGCCTTCCGCGCCCCGGGAAGTCAGGCAGTTGACCTGCACTTCCGGATGGTTCGCCAGAATCCGCAACAGCTCCACGCCGGTGTAACCGGTCCCGCCTACGATACCCGCTGAAATCACGCTGTGCTCCTTCCCATGGGGGTCAGTCTGCCCTGCCTTGCTTGCGACATGATCGCTACCTTGCCATGATCGCGGGCCGACGCCCCATCCACAAGTTCCCCGTGTTGCAGGAGTCTCTTCCCATGCTCACCGTCAAGGCCTTCCATGTGATATTCATGGTGACCTGGTTCGCCGGCCTGTTCTATCTGCCACGCCTGTTCGTCTATCACTGTGAACTGAGCAGCCCTGCCGAGCGCGCGCGTTTTGAGTTGATGGAGCGCCGTCTGTTCGTGATGATGACCATAGGTGCCAGCGGCACCGCGCTGTTCGGCCTGTGGTTGCTGGTGGAATACGCATGGCAGGCCTATGCCAAAAGCGGCTGGCTGCATCTGAAATTGACACTGGTGCTACTGCTGCTCGGCTACCACCTCTATCTATGGCGGCTGATGCGCGAGCTGGCGGCGCGGCCGGGTATCCACAGCGGCCGGTTTTACCGCTGGATCAACGAGATTCCCTCGCTGTTCCTCGTCATCATCGTGCTGCTCGCGGTTACCAAGCCTTTTTGAGTACGGCCAGTCGCACCAACGAAAAACGGCGCCCTGAGCGCCGTTTACATCGAAATGTGGTAGCTAGGGGCGGGCTCGAACCGCCGACCTCATCATTATGAGTGATGCGCTCTAACCGGCTGAGCTACCTAGCCACAATTCAGCCCGCTCTGTCGCGGAAGAGGGCGAATTTTCCGCGTTGGGCGGTCTCCTGTCAAGCACCGAGGTGCAAGCGGGAAGCCGGCACTTCAGATCAAGATCCGCGCTGCATTCGCTAATTGCGGCACCGAGCTTGCGTCCTCAACCGCCAAGCGAAAAAAAGACCCGGGGGATTGCTCCTCCGGGTCTTTTCATCGGCAAAAGGGGCGTGCCGCATTTAGATCAGAACGATTGCGTTCAGTGGAACTGCTCTTCTTCGGTGGAGCCGGTCAGCGCCTTGACGCTGCTCGATCCACCTTGGATTACGGTGGTAACATCGTCAAAGTAGCCTGCGCCGACTTCCTGCTGATGCGACACGAAGGTGTAACCCTTCTCGCGGGCGGCGAATTCGGGTTCCTGCACCATCTCGGTGTAGTGCTTCATGCCTTCGCCACGCGCGTAGTTATAGGCGAACTGGAAAGTGTTGTACCAGTTGATGTGGATACCGGCCAGGGTAATGAACTGATACTTGTAACCCAGCGCGGACAGATCATCCTGGAACTTGGCGATCTGCTTGTCGTCAAGATTCTTCTTCCAATTGAAGGACGGCGAGCAGTTGTAGCTCAGCAGCTTGCCCGGGCAGGCCTTGAGCACGGCCTGCGCGAACTCACGGGCGAACCCAATGTCGGGCACGCCGGTCTCGCACCACACCAGATCGGCATAGGGCGCATAGGCCACGCCACGGCTGATGGCCTGCTCCAGACCATTCTTGACACGGTAGAAGCCTTCCTGCGTGCGCTCGCCGGTCAGGAAGGGCTTGTCATTGGCGTCATGATCGGAGGTGATCAGATTGGCCGCCTCGGCATCGGTACGGGCCAGGACGATGGTGGGCACGCCCATCACATCCGCCGCGAAACGCGCCGCGATGAGCTTTTCGACGGCTTCCGCGGTCGGCACCAACACCTTGCCGCCCATATGGCCGCATTTCTTCACGGCCGCCAGCTGGTCTTCGAAATGCACACCGGCGGCGCCGGCGGTAATCATGTTCTTCATCAGCTCGAAGGCATTCAGCACGCCGCCGAAACCGGCCTCGGCGTCAGCGACGATGGGCAGGAAATAGTCGATGAAGCCTTCATCGCCGGGACCGATGCCGCGCGACCATTGGATTTCGTCGGCCCGCTTGAAGGTGTTGTTGATGCGGCGCACCATGGTCGGCACGGAGTCGTAGGCGTACAGCGACTGGTCGGGGTACATGGTCTCGGAGGTGTTGCCGTCGGCGGCGACCTGCCAGCCCGACAGGTACACGGCTTCCAGGCCGGCCTTTGCCTGCTGCATCGCCTGGCCGGCGGTGATCGCACCGAAGGCGTTCACATAGCCCTTCTTGGCCTCGCCATTGACCAGCTTCCACAGCTTCTCGGCGCCACGCTTGGCCAGCGTGTGATCCAACTGAACGCTGCCGCGCAGACGGACGACGTCGGCAGCGGTATAACCGCGCTTGACGCTCTTCCAGCGGGAATTTTCGGCCCAATCTTTCTCCAGGGCCTTGATTTGTTGCTCGCGCGTGATCGTCATCATTTTCTCCACAATTAGGGCAGGTAGTCGTAAGCAGCCAGGGTCAGAAAATCCACGCACTCATCGGCCGTGGTGATGCGATCCATGATCTGTGCGGCCTCGCTGAAGCGTCCGTTGGTGTAGGCATCCTCGCCCACTTCGTTACGGACCACTTCCAGCTCCTCGGCGAGCAGTCGACGGAACAGGTCGGCGGTAACCGTCTCCCCATTGTCGAGGCGAATGCCGTGGCGTATCCACTGCCAAATCTGGGTGCGACTGATTTCTGCCGTTGCTGCATCTTCCATCAGGTTATAGATCGGTACCGCGCCCCGACCGCTGATCCAGGCTTCGATGTATTGCACGGCAACCCGGATATTTCCCCGCAGTCCCGCCTCGGTCGCTGCGCCTTCACAGGGCTGCAGCAGATCGCGCGCGGTGACAGGGGTATCGTTGTCCCGCAGCACATGGAGCTGGTTGAGCCGGTTGGGCCCGATGTACTGGTTGAAAACCTCGACCGCCACGCCGGCGAGGCCGGGGTGGGCAATCCAGGTTCCATCATGGCCGTTACGCGCTTCCCGTTCTTTATCGGCGCGAACCTTGGCCAAGGCGATCTCGTTCTGTCCGGGATCTTTGACCGGAATGAACGCCGCCATGCCGCCCATGGCCAATGCACCCCGCTTGTGGCAGGTTTTGATCAGCAGCCGTGAGTAGGCATCCAGGAACGGCTTGTCCATGCTCACGACACCCCGGTCGGGCAATACCCGATCGGAATGATTCTTCAGGGTCTTGATATAGCTGAAGATATAGTCCCAGCGACCGCAGTTGAGGGCGACGATGTGATCGCGCATCTCATAGAGGATCTCGTCCATCTCGAACACCGCCGGCAGCGTCTCGATCAGGATGGTGGCCTTGATGGTGCCACGGGCGAGTCCAAAGTGGTCTTCGGAGAAATCCATCACCTGGGCCCACAGCCGGGCCTCGAGATGGCTCTCCAGCTTTGGCAGGTAGTAGTAGGGGCCGGTGCCCTTGGCGATCAGATCGCGGGCGTTGTGGAAAAAGTATAGGCCGAAGTCCACCAGCGCGGCGGGAACGATCTGGCCGTTGAGCGTGATGTGCTTTTCCGGCAGGTGCCAGCCCCGCGGCCGGGCGATCAGCACGGCGGTCTTGTCGCCGAGCCGGTAGGTCTTGCCATCCGGGTTGGCGAAGGAAATGCTTCCCGCCACCGCGTCCTTCAGATTGATCTGTCCCTGGATCACATTGTCCCAGGTCGGCGACAGGGCATCCTCCAGGCAGGCCATGAAACACTTGACCGGAGCATTGAGGGCGTTGATGATCATCTTGCGGTCCACGGGACCGGTGATCTCCACCCGCCGATCCTGCAGATCGGCCGGTATGGGCGCCACCTTCCAGTCGCCAGCGCGAATGGCTGCCGTTTCAGGGAGGAAATCCGGCAACGCGCCGGCATCGAAGGCTTGCTGACGCTCGCGCCGCCGCGCCATCAGGCGGTCCCGCTCGGGAGCGTAGCGGGCGACCAACTCGGCGATGAACTCAAGGGCCTCAGCGGTCAGTACCGATTGATACTCGGGCGTCATCGGACCAAGGATCGCGATCTCACCGTTGCGGGTCTGGTAGGGCGTCATGGCAGTCTCCTGCGGCACATGGACATCAAGGATTCAGGTCAGTGCAATAGCGCACCCAACGCCTCACCGGCATCGGGCAGTAGCGAAGCCAAGGGTAGTACGGGACCGGATCAGATGGGCCATGCATGACGGAAAATCGCCACAGGCCTATGATCTTGTTCTGGATCAACTCTCGCACACCCGCACTCGCCGGGCCTAATTGAATCGCTAATAATAGAGCTTTAGAAATATATTTGACAGTCCAATCAATTCAATTTTTAATATATTTCTGATCAATCATTGATGGCATGCAGGGAGCACCGCCTGATGGAGGAACCATCTCGACACTATTACAAACACAACCGCCTGCAACAACTGCGGGGGTTCTGTTACGCCACCCAGACCGGCAGCATTTCCAAGGCCGCCGAACGCATGTCCCTGAGCCAGCCGTCTGTGTCCTTGCAGATCCAGGCCCTGGAGCGGGAACTGGAAGTGGTGCTGTTCGAACGCCGCGGACCCAAGATCAAGCTCACCCCTGAGGGGCACATCCTTTACGAGCTGGCGCTGCCGCTGGTGGAAGGACTTGAGGCCTTGCCGGAAAATTTCTCGGCGCGCCGCGGCTCGCTGGAATCCGGCCAGCTCAATATCGCCGCCGGGGAATCCACTCTGCTCTACCTGCTGCCCGACCTGGTCGGCCGCTTCTCGGCGCGCCATCCGGGCATTCATTTCAACCTGCATAACGTGACCGGGCGTGACGGCATGGAGATGCTGAGGGCCGATGACGTCGATCTGGCCGTTGGTTCGATGCTCGATGTGCCGGACGACATCAGCTACTGGCCCATGTATTCCTACGACCCCATGCTGATCATGCCGCTGGATCACCCGCTGGCGTCCCAGGACAAGATCACCCTGGAGGAGATCAGCAAATTCGGACTTCTGCTCCCCCCGCGCCACCTCAGCACCTGGCGCGTGGTGCGCATGGTGTTCCAGCAGCACAATCTAGATTTCAAGGTCACCCTGGAGGCCGGCGGCTGGGAGGTGATCAAGAAATACGTGGAAATGGGCTTTGGCATTTCCATCGTCACCAGCATCTGCCTGACCGGTCATGAACGGCTGCACGCCGTCCCGTTGAACGACTACTTCCCCCAACGCACCTATGGCGTGGTGGTGCGCAAGGGGAAATTTCTGACCCCTGCCGCCAAGCGCTTCATTGAGATGATGGATCCGGATTTCTTCGAGCGTTTGGAAGAGGAAGATCCCCATGCGCTGGTCAACAGCGTGGAATGATGACCTTTCAAGCGCTTGAGGAAGCAGCATGACGCCGCGCATCGGGCTGGCCCTGGGCAGCGGTTCCGCCCGCGGCTGGGCCCATATCGGGGTACTTGAAGCGCTGGAGCAACTCGGTATCCGGCCTGATGTAGTCGCCGGCTCGTCCATAGGCGCCCTGGTCGGGGCCGCCTATTGCGGCGGCGAGCTGGCCGAGCTCAAGTCCTGGGTGCTGGGGCTGGGGCGGCTCGAAGTGGTGCGGATGCTGGACTGGAGCCTGACTGGTGGCGGCCTGCTGCACGGGCGTCGCGCCTTGAATCTTTTCAATGAGCGACTGGCGAGTAAAACGCTGGAAACCCTGTCGCCGCGCTTCGCCGCTGTCGCCACCGATCTGGGCACCGGCCGGGAAATCTGGCTGACGCAGGGACCCATCCTGGATGCCGTGCACGCTTCCATCGCCCTTCCGGGTCTGTTCAAACCCGTGCAATCCGAGGGGCGCTGGCTGGTTGATGGCGGGCTGGTCAACCCGGTGCCGGTGTCCGTGTGCCGGGCCTTGGGCGCCGACATCGTGATTGCGGTCAATCTCAACGGCGACATTCTCACTCGCCGCCAGCGGCCAGCGCCAGTGGTGATCACCACGGCCGAACCCCTGGATACAGTGAGCGGACCAGCCGCCCTGCGCTGGTCACCGCGCAACTGGATCTCGTTTTTCCAGGGGGACAGCAGCGTTACTCCAAGTGCGCCGCCCGGGCTGTTCGATGTGACGACCACGGCCATCAACATCATGCAGGATCGCATCACCCGCAGCCGCATGGCGGGGGATCCGCCCGATTGGCAGATTGCGCCGCGCCTGGGCCAGATCGGCTTGATGGAGTTTTACCGCGCGGCCGAGGCCATCAGCGAGGGCCGCGCCGCTGTGGAACGCGGCCAGGAGGAATTGACGCGTCTGCTGGGCGTGTGAGCGGGTCCCTTTCAATCAGGTAGTCAGGGGCTGCTCGCTGACAATCAGGCCATCCCCGTCCGCATAAAGCCACGCGCCGGGACGAAAATGCACGCCGGCAAATCGCACCGGGATTTCGCGCTGCCCCTCTCCACGCTTGATGCTCTTCAGCGGATGGGTGGCCAGCGCCTTCACTCCGAGCGGCAATTGACTGATGGCCTCTGAATCACGGATGCAGCCATAAACCACCACCCCGGCCCAGCCATTGCGCACAGCGAGTTCCGCAAGCTGATCGCCCAGCAGGGCGCAGCGCATCGATCCCCCGCCGTCCACCACCAGCACCCGCCCCGCGCCCGGTGTTTCCAGGATGCTGCGCACCAGGGCATTGTCCTCGAAGAGCTTGACCGTGGCGATGGCGCCATGGAAGGCGCGCTGTCCGCCAAAGTCGCGGAACATCGGCTCGGCGACCTGGATCGCATCGGGATGGGCGTCGGACAGGTCGGTGGTCGCGTGGGACATGGATAATCTCCTGAATCAGGCCGTCACGCCGGCCTATTTTTGATGAAGTGCCTTCCATTCGCCGTAAGGCATGCCGTAAATCAGCTCACGCGCCTGCGGATCGCTCAGCGGCATGTCCAGGGCGGCGCTTTCGCTGGCATACCACTTGGCCAAACAGTTGCGACAGAATCCAGCCAGATTCATCAAGTCGATGTTCTGCACCTCGGGGTGCGCCTGCAAATGCGCCAGCAGGCGCCTGAAGGCCGCAGCGGCAACCCGATCATCAAGTGCCTGACTCATGCATCCTCCGCATACTGGCCTGATAAAGTTTGCGCCATCCTATCATCGCCCTTGGCTCGTCGCATGGGCCTGATGCGCCTGGAGATCACGCCGATATGGCCCGCAAGCACCTGCTCATCGTCTTCCATTCCCAGACCGGCAACACCGAACGGCTGGCCTGCGCCGCGGCGCAGGGCGCCCTGGAAGCAGATGAAGTCGAGGTCCGCTGCCTGTGGGCCAAGGAGGCCGCTGCACGCGATCTGTTGTGGGCAGAGGGATTGCTACTCGGCACGCCGGAAAACCTGGGCTATCTGTCCGGCGCATTGAAGGATTTTTTTGATCGCACTTATTATCCGGTGCAAGGTCTCATCCAGACGCTGCCCTATGGCCTGTTCATCAGCGCGGGCAATGATGGTCGTGGTGCGGCCCAGCACATCCAGCGCATCGCGCGTGGCTACCCGTTCCGCCTCGTGCAGAAACCGCTCATCTGTCGCGGGGAGCTGACCGAGGCGCATCTGGCGCAAGCCAGGGAAATGGGCGAGGCCTTGGCCACGGGCTTGAGTTTGGGCATCTTCTGAGCAGGCTTGCTTTTCAAGCAGCCAGCGCTGCCCTACAATCTAAAATTAACTTCAGGATTGCCTTCTGTGACAGCAAGGATTGCTGGATGACCGATGAAACCTCCCTGTTCGAACGCGAACCCGATCAGGTCAGACGCCTTCATGGCGGATTTTTCCATGCCATCCCCCATGCCCGCGAGCTGGGACTGGAAGTGGTGGACATGGGTGCGGGATGGGGACTGCTCAAGATCCCCTATCGGGCCGACCTCATTGGCAATCCCCAGACCGGCGTATTGCATGGCGGCGTTCTGACCTCGCTCATCGACAGTGCGTGCGGTCTGGCCGTGTTCTGCCGTCTGCCGCGCATGGAAGCGATCGCCACCCTCGACCTGCGCATCGATTACCTGAAGCCAGCCACCATTGGCGAGGACCTCTTCGCCCGGGCGGAGTGTTATCGACTCACCCGCCAGATCGCCTTCGTCCGCTCCGTCGCCTACCAGCGCGATCCGCAGCAGCCCGTGGCCACCAGTGTGGCCACCTTCATGCGCAGCAGCGCAAGTCCGGCCCGCGCTCCGCGTGCGCCGGAAAAGGCCTGAACCCATGGAATTGCAGCAACTGATCCAGACTGCCCGGGAACAGGGTGATTTATCGGGGCTGATGGGCCATATTCCCTACGCGCGGCTGATCGGCATGGACATGCGGCTTGATGAAGCAGGCCAACCGCTGTTCGTGCTCCCCTACCAGAGCAAGAACATCGGCAATACCGCCCTGCCGGCCTTGCATGGGGGGGTCATCGGCGGTTTCCTCGAAAACAGCGCCATTGTCCACCTGATGTGGAACCGCGATGCGGTGGAGATGCC
>JBAUIG010000036.1:0-2508 GCA_049682735.1 Candidatus Macondimonas sp.
CTGGACACCCGTTGCATGTACTTTCCCGGCGATCGGGAGGCGGTGCGCGCAGCCACCGTGGGGGTGGCGCTGGTAGGCCTGTGTGATTGCTTGCGCGTGGCGCCCCCCGGCGGCGCCTGGGCCTAGGTGCCACTTAGGCCTTTGTGGAATAATCATCGGTTGAAGCCCTGCGCCGCCTGGCAACGAAACAGGCGATCGGGATACCGGGGCAGATGAATTTTTTGAACAGCCGTCCAGGCGGACGGGAATAGCGAGGGGCGGATGGACGAAAATCGCAAGAAAGCCTTGGCGGCCGCGCTGGGACAAATCGAAAAGCAGTTCGGCAAGGGCTCCGTCATGCGCATGGGGGACAGCCAGGCCGCCAGCGACGTGATCCCCGTCTCCACCGGCTCGCTCGGCCTGGATATCGCGCTGGGCATTGGCGGCCTCCCGCGCGGGCGCGTGGTCGAAATCTATGGTCCTGAGTCCTCCGGCAAGACCACGCTGACACTGCATGTCATCGCCCAGATCCAGAAAGCCGGCGGCACGGCCGCGTTCGTGGACGCCGAGCATGCCCTGGATCCGCAATACGCAGGCTTGCTGGGAGTGAATATCGATGAACTGCTGATTTCCCAGCCCGACACGGGTGAACAGGCGCTGGAAATCACCGACATGTTGGTGCGTTCGGGCGCCGTGGACGTTGTGGTGGTGGACTCGGTCGCCGCGCTGACGCCCAAGGCGGAAATCGAAGGCGAGATGGGTGATTCCCATGTGGGCCTGCAGGCGCGGCTGATGTCGCAGGCGCTGCGCAAGCTCACCGCCAACATCAAGCGCAGCAACTGTCTGGTGATCTTCATCAACCAAATCCGCATGAAGATCGGCGTCATGTTCGGCAGCCCGGAGACCACCACCGGGGGCAACGCGCTCAAGTTCTACGCCTCGGTACGCCTCGACATACGCCGCATCGGCGCCATCAAGCGGGGCGACGAGGTGGTGGGCAACGAAACCCGCGTCAAGGTGGTCAAGAACAAGGTCGCCCCACCCTTCCGCGAAGCGGAATTCGAGATCCTCTATGGCGAGGGAATTTCGCGCGAAGGCGAGCTGATCGAGCTGGGGGTCAAGCACAACCTCGTGGAAAAAACCGGCTCCTGGTACAGCTATCAGGGCGAGCGCATCGGCCAGGGCAAGGAAAACGTCCGCCAGTACCTGAAGGAGCGGCCCAAGCTCACCCAACAACTGGACCAGACCCTGCGGGAACTGCTGCTGAGCGGAAAGACCCATGCCAGCGACGCCCTCGAACCCGACCTCGCCGCCGACTGAGGCCACCCTTCGCGCCCGCGCCCTGCGGCTGTTGGGCCGCCGCGAATATGCGCGGCGCGAAATGGCCGAACGTCTGGCCCGCTGGGGCGCCACGCCCGACCAGGCGGGCGCAGTGCTCGATCGCTTGGAAGCGGATGGCGCTCTGAGCGACGCCCGTTATGCCGCAAGCTGGGTGCGCGGTCGCCTGGGGCGCGGTAATGGTCCGCGTCGGCTTCACCATGGGCTGGCCCAGGCCGGGCTGGCGGAGGAAGTCATAGAGCAGGCGCTGCCCGATGAGGAGGACTGGGGTGAGCGCCTGGACGCCGCGCGCCGCCGCCGCTTTGGCGCTGTCCCGCCGGCCGATTGGCCGGACTGGGGCCGGCAGGCCCGCTACTTGGAACGGCGTGGCTACCCCCCCGAACTGATCCGTCGTCGGTTGCCGCGTCCCGCGGCCGGCGTGGCAGAGGACGGCGAAGCGGCGGAATGATTCTCCATTCAATTGCCTTTGCCTATACTGGCCGCCACTTTGCGAATCGGGCCCCATCGCATGATTACCAGCGCTGAACTACGCCATCGTTTTCTGGAATTCTTCCGCGGCAAGGGACATACCGTTGTCCCCAGCAGCCCGCTGGTTCCTCAGAACGATCCCACCTTGCTGTTCACCAATGCCGGGATGGTGCAGTTCAAGGACGTCTTCCTCGGGCGCGACGACCGCCCCTACACCCGGGCGGCCAGCGCCCAGCGCTGCGTCCGTGCCGGCGGCAAGCACAACGACCTGGAAAACGTCGGCTACACCGCGCGCCATCACACCTTCTTCGAAATGCTGGGCAATTTCAGCTTCGGCGACTATTTCAAGCGCGAGGCCATCCATTACGCCTGGGAATTTCTGACGGGCACTTTGGGGCTTCCGGCGGAACGGCTGTGGGTGACGGTTTACGCCACCGACGATGAGGCCCACGACATCTGGCAGCGTGAAATCGGCATCCCCCCCGAGCGCATCACCCGCATCGGCGACAAGCCCGGCGGCGGTTCCGACAATTTCTGGCAGATGGGCGATACCGGGCCGTGCGGACCCTGTTCGGAGATTTTTTACGACCACGGCCCCACTGTCGTGGGCGGCCCGCCGGGCAGCCCGGAGGAAGATGGCGATCGCTATATCGAAATCTGGAACCTGGTGTTCATGCAGTACGAGCGCGATGAGCAAGGCGCGCTCCATCCCCTGCCCAAGCC
>JBAUIG010000037.1:0-8431 GCA_049682735.1 Candidatus Macondimonas sp.
CGGCAGCACCCAGCGCCGTTCCAGCGTGCCCCAGCCCGCCAGCTCCCAGCGCAGCCGCAGCGCACGCGGCAGCGCCTCCGGTGGCGCTTCCGGCGGCGGCCCGTCCCCGCGCCAGCGCCCCTCATCATCCAACCACAACAGCTCGGCGCGACTCACCCCGGTGAGCACGGTTGCAAAGTCCGGCGTATCCCCCGGCGCGGCATCCAATACCGGGCGGGCGGCGCGCTGCCAGCGGCCGTCGAGCAGCCGATAATTGATCCGCACGAGATCGGAACGGGGAAAATCCAGCGGATTGGGCATGCCGCCACGCACCAGGCTCAACTGCCCCGACCGCGCCACCAGGGCCGGCTGCCGATCGCCCCGGGCGTCGCGCATGGGACGCGGCGTCAACTGGGTGATGTCGCGGGCAAACAGTGCCTGTGCGCGTTGCAAGGCAGTCCAGCGTGCCTGAGTTTCGGTCACCCCCTCCTGGACCCGTAGGGCGCCGCTGATTCCCTGGTAGGCCAGCGTTGCAAGAACGGCAAACACCATCATCGCCACCAGCAGCTCCAGCAAGGTGAATCCGGCGTTGCGGTCCTTCACGGCGCCCCCAGGTAGGTCACCCACTGCCCCATGGGATCCTCCAGCGCCGCATCGCGCGCCACCGCGACCTCGACCTGGCGCAGGTCGGGGTCTGCGGCGGGCACGATGCGCGCTTCCCAGAACCACGTGCGCCCAAGCATCACGGCTTGACCTTGCCGGCGGCCGGGCGCCGGCCATTCGGGTTCCAGACGCAGATCGGTGATGACGTTCTGAGCCACCCACCCGGCCACGGTGCGATCGCGCAGATAAGCGGTATCGGTGGCCGAGCGGCCGGCAGTGCCAACCAGGGCGGCCAAGGCCAGCGCCACAACCAGCAGCGCCACCATGACCTCCAGCAGCGTGAATCCCGCACCGCTTCGTGCGCGCTTCAAGGGTCTCCCGCCTCGATGCGGATGTCCCCCAACGCGTTTCCAACGAGGATCCGACGCGCTCCGTCCCGTTCCAGCTCAATGCGAAATGGGCTCACTTCGCCGCTGCCCAACAGATACACCTGAGGCAGGGGGGATCCCGGGGGCGCCGCAGCCAGCGCGCGTCCCTCCACCCGCGCGTGCCAGCGTAATTCCGCAGGCCAGGCATGATCAGGACAGGGCGAGTCGGCAGGCGTTTCCCACCGCCCCACGCGATAAGCGAGAAAACCGTAGCCTTGCGGACCCAGTCGCAGGCCCAGATGGCGCGGCCCGGCCAGCGCCTGATCGAGCGCCCGATCCAGGCACAACGCCAGGCGATCGGCCTCGCGCTGCAGCACTCGCCCCGGATCCCCGCCACGGGTGGAGAGCAGCACCGCCGCACTGACGATGCCGATTATCACCAGCACCACCATCAACTCCACCAGGGTGAATCCCGTACCGCGTTGCGCCACGCCTCAGTCCAACGTCCAACTCTGGATATCGGCATCTACGCCTTCACCGCCCGGTTGACCATCGGCGCCCAGGCTGCTGATGTCCACTTCGCCATGCACACCGGGGCTGAGGTAAAGGTAAGGTCGCCCCCAGGCATCCTTGGGCATGCGTTCCAGATAGCCACCCTTCTTATAAGCTGGCGGCAGGGGCTCAACGCTGGGTTTCTCTACCAATGCCTCCAACCCTTGGTCGGTGGTCGGATAGCGGTAGTTGTCCAGGCGATACAGGTTCAGGGCCGTCTGCAAGGCGCGCAGGTCCTGCTTGGTCTTCGCCACGCGCGCCATATCGGGTCGATCCATGATGTTCGGCACGATCAAGGCCGCCAGGATCCCCAGAATCACCACCACCACCATAATTTCGATGAGGGTGAAGCCCCCCATTCGCTTGCGCTTGTGCATGCTCTCTCCCTAGGCCATCAGTTGGTTCAGATCAAAAATCGGCAGCATAATGGCCAGCACGATCACCAGCACCACTCCGCCCATGAGCAGGATCAGCAGCGGCTCCAGAACACGCACGGCGGTATTGATCCAGGCTTCCTGATCCTGTTCCAGTTGCTGCGCTCCACGCTCCAGCATATCCCCCAGCCGCCCACTGCTCTCGCCACTGGCGATCAGGTGCAGGGTCATGGGCGGGAAGCGCCCGGTGCGTTGCAGGCTGGCAAATACGCCGCTGCCCTCGCGCACCCGCTCGGCCGCCGCCAGCACCGATTGGCGCAGCGGCAGCCGGATCAGCACCGCGGCAGCGATGTGCATGGCCTCCATAACCGGCACCCCGCTGCTCACCAGAAGCCCGAAAGTGCGCGTGAAATGAGCCACCTCGGTGGCCACCAACACATCCCCGACCACCGGCAGGCGCAACAGCAGATGTTCCCAGCGGCTCCGGAAGGCGGGTCGGCGCAAGGCCCGCAAGAATGCCATCAGACTCAGCGTCCCCAGCGCCAACCCCCACGGGCCCCAGTCCCGCAACAATGCGCTCAGGGCGATAAGGGCGCGGGTCAGCCAGGGCAACGGCCGATCCATTCCCACGAAGACCTGCACCACCTCGGGCACCACAAACACCAGCATGGCGATGACGATGCCCGCCGATAACACCGTGAGCAGCGCCGGATAGATCAGCGCCGCCACCACGCTGCGCCGCAGCCGGTCGTGGTTTTCGGTGTGATCGGCGAGCCGCTCCAGCACGGCATCGAGGTGGCCGGTCTGCTCGCCGGCAGCCACGGTAGCGACATAGTGCTCGGGGAACACCCGCGCAAACCGCCGCATCGCCGCCGCCAGTGACAGCCCCTCGCTCACCTGGCCATGCAGGGCCAGCAGCACGCTGCGGGGCGTCCGCTTGGAGGTCTGGGCGGCGACCGTGTGCAGTGCCTCCGCCAAGGGCGCGCCAGAACGCAGCAATGTGGCGAGTTGGCGGGTCATCAGGGCCAGAGCGCGGGTTCCGATCCTACGCATACCCCGGCGCCCGCCTCGTGCCTCACCGCTCACCGGCGTCACCACCAGCGGAGTGAGGCCCTGATCGCGCAAACGCGCGCGCACCTGGCGCGGATGCTCGCCTTCCTGCACCCCACGGTGACGGACGCCGCGGGCGTCAATGGCCTCGAACTGGAATGCCGCCATGGTCCGATCATTCCTGCCGGCTGACCCGCAGGACCTCCTCCAGGGTGGTGACGCCGGCGCGGACCTTGTCCAATCCGGCCTCGCGCAAGGGCGGAGCCTGCCGGCGCGCCACTGCTTCCATCTCGGCCTCGGCGGCACCGTCATGGATCATGCGGCGCAGTCGCCCATCGATCCCGATCAGTTCGTAAATCGCGGTGCGCCCCCGGAATCCCGTCTGCCGGCAGGCGGCGCAGCCCACTGGATGGTAAATCGCCTCTGGCGCCGTCCCGCCGCCCTGACCCAGCAACTCACGCTCACGCGCATCAGGGGCGGCCGGACGCTTGCAGGCCGGACAGAGCTGACGCACCAGGCGCTGGGCCGTGGTGGCCAGCAAGGTGGATGCGATCAGGAAGGGTTCGATGCCCATGTCCACCAGCCGGGTCACGGCGCCGATGGCGCTGTTGGTGTGCAGGGTGGAGAGCACCAGATGCCCGGTCAGGCTGGCCTGCACCGCGATGCGCGCGGTTTCCAGATCGCGTATCTCTCCCACCATCACCACATCGGGGTCCTGGCGCAGGATGGCGCGCAATCCGCGGGCGAAACTCATCTCCACCTTCGAATTGACCGCCGTCTGGCTGATGCCTTCGAGGAAGTACTCGATGGGATCCTCCACCGTCATGATGTTACGGCTGGCCTCGTTGAGCCGGCTCAGGGCTGCATACAGCGTAGTGGTCTTGCCGGAACCGGTGGGACCGGTCACCAGCAGGATCCCGTGGGGCTCGGCGATCCATTCCACCAAGCGCTCCCGATCCCGCTCGCCAAAGCCAATCTCGGCCAGTGACAGCCGTCCCGCCTGTTGATCCAGCAGCCGCATCACCACCCGCTCGCCATGACCGGACGGAAGGGAGGACACACGCACGTCCACGGCACGCCCGGCCACCCGCAGGGAAATGCGGCCGTCCTGGGGCAGGCGTTTCTCGGCGATGTCGAGCCGCGCCATCACCTTGATGCGCGAGACCAAGAGCGGCGCCAGCGCCGCCTTGGGGCGCAGCACCTCGCGCAATACCCCGTCCACCCGGAAGCGCACCCGCATGGCCTTGGCGAAGGGTTCGAAATGAATGTCTGAGGCCCCCTCGCGCACGGCCTCGGTGAGGATGGCGTTGATGAGGCGGATGATGGGCGCGTCATCGGCCTGTTCCAACAGGTCCGCCGGTTCCGGTAGGGCGAGCGCCAGATCATGCAGGTCGCCCGCCTGGTTGAGACTGTCAATGACCTCGGCGGCGCCGGCACCCTCATCGGAATAGAGACGATTCAGCGCGGTCTCGAAGGCTTCGGCATCGATCTCCTCCAGCCGCAGCGGGCGGTCGAGCCGCGCCCGCAAGGCGCCCAGCACACTCAGATTGGCGTCGGGACGGCACCAGATGAGCGCCTGATGCTCGCTCAGTTCGCCCACCACCAGACCATGCCGACGGGCAAAGGCAAAGGGCAGCAGCGCCCCTTCCTCAACGCTGGACACCGCCCCCCTCCTCAACCGGCGCCATTTCCTCACCCGGCGCCACCTCGGGCAACAAGGTGCGTTGACTGGACACGGGTTCCCGGGCGCGACGCTGCTTCTCACGAATGGCGTTGTATTTGCCATGGGTGGCGGTCATGTTGTCCTCGGCCATCAGCAACACGGTGGGCCGCAGGAACACCATCAGATTGCGCTTGACCACCCGGCTGTTGTCGAACCGGAACAAGGCGCCGAGCACCGGAAGCGCGGCCAGTCCGGGCACCCGGCTGCGACCTTCCGAGACCTGATCGTCGATCAGGCCGCCCAGCACGATGGTGGCGCCATTGTCGACCAGGACATTGGTCTTGATGGCGCGCTTGTTGGTCACCACGTCCACCGCACCGATGCGCGCCTTGCTGGCCTGCTCCACGCTGGCTACCTCCTGCTCGACCGCCAGCAACACGGTACCGTCCTCGTTGATCTGCGGTTTGACCTTGAGCGTCAAGCCCACATCCTGGCGATCGATGGTCTGGAACGGATTAATTGCGGAATTCGCCGCACCGGTATTGGTGAACTGGCCGGTGAGAAACGGCACGGTCTGGGCCACGACGATCTGGGCCTCCTCGTTGTCGAGGGTGAGCAGCGTGGGCGTGGAGAGGATGTTGGTATCGGTGTCACTGAGCAGCGCCCGCAGCAGCACTGCCCAGTCGGTGCCGCGGCCGTTGATCTTGCCCACTGCCAAGCTGCCGCCTTGCCCAAGCTCCACCCCCGCCACGCCGCTGCTGTTGAGTGCCCCTGTGGTACCAGTGCTTGTCCCCGTACCAGAATCGGTGCGTTGCCCGAGCAGCGTGGTGGCCAGCTTGCCCAGATCCAGGCCGCTGTTGGCGAAATTGATCAGCCCGAGAGGACCGGAACCGTCGGAGATCCCGCTCACCGCCCACTGCACACCCAGTTCCTTGCTGCGATCGGCAGAGACCTCGACGATCAACGCCTCTACCATCACCTGCGGGCGGCGAATATCAAGCTGCTCGATCACCGAACGGGCGGTCGCGATCTGATCGGGGGCAGCCGTTATGACCACCGCGTTGGTCGCCGCATAGGCCTGCACACGCGACTTGTCGGTGCCAGAGACGGCGCCGCCAGCCGGGGCTCCCTCGGCCGCCTTGCCGGTAACGACGCCGCCCAGGATGCCCGCCACGATGGGCGCCACTTGCTCCGCCCGTGCATAGCGCAGAGTTGCTACATAGGTATTGCCACCCGCGCTACGCGGCCCATCGAGCCGCTCGACCAACTGTCGCAACCGGGCGCGCGTCGCGGCGTCGCCGCTGAGGATGACACTATTGGTACGCTCGTCCGCTACAACGGCCTGTGCAACCGCCCCCTCACCCGCCAAGGCCTTGAGCGCACGGGCCACCTCTGCCGCCGATGCCTGGGCGAGTGGCACGATCTCCTGTTGATTGTGGGTCGGGCGATCAATGGCTCGCACGATCTCCACCAGTCGCCCGACATTGGCCGCCAGATCGGAAATAAGCAGGGTATTGGTATCCGCGTAGGCCGCCACCAAGCCATTCTGGGGGACCAGTGGGCGCAACACCGGCACCAGCTGAGCCGCGGGAACGTATTTGAGCGTAATGACTTGAGTTACCAAACCGCCGCCCGCGGGTTCCGCCGTACCGACCCGCACCGGGGTGCCGCTTTGCCGGGCATTGACGTCAGGCACGATCTTGATCACCGCGCCTTCCTCCACGGCGGCATAACCATTCACTTCCAGCACCGACAGGAAAATCTGATACACCTCCCCAGGTTGCAACGGCCCTGGAGACACCACTGTCACTCGGCCCTTGACCCGGGGATCGACCACGAAGTTGCGCCCGGTGATACGGCCGACCGTCTCGATCACCGCGCTCAACTCGGCTTCCTGGAAATTCAGGGTGATCGGTTCCTGAACCTGGGCTTGCAGCGGGTTCTCCGCCACACTCCAAAACAAGAAGGCCACCATCATCCCCATCCGCCATGGACTTGTTCTAGTTATTCGACTTCTAGTCATTCGGCTCCCTTTCCTGCAATTCCCGCAACCTTTCCCGCAACCAGGCTGCGGTTTCCGGATCCCCTTCCGAGAGGGTTTGCAGCCATTGCTGCGTCTCGGCGTCGTCTTGCGAATCTGGAATTCCGACGCCATCAACTGGCCTTTTGTCCGGCACTGGCCTGGACATTCCCGTCGCCCGGTGCAGCGCCAGCGCCTCGATGCGGGCGCCATGCTGCAACAAAACCCGATCCGGCAGGATGCGATGCACACGGGCTTTATCCCCCAAGGCATCGCCCTCCGCCACAACACGGGGGTGTCCAGCAAAATCAATGATGGCCAAGGGTACGGCCCAGCCTGTGCTCACGCCTTGCAGCCGCGCTTCGAGTGCCGTAGGCAGTGCCGCCGATGGTGTGGACTCAGCACCATTCAGCAAAGGAGCACGCAGGGCCAGCGCCAGAAAATCGACTGGGGGTGCGATCCCCGGCTCGGACGCTGGCGTTGAAGGTCTCTCTGGAGCAGATGCGCGCAAGGCCCAGCCCAGATGCCCAATCATCGCCACCCCAACCCCCAACGACACGATCAGGGGAATATGGCGGCGCAGTTCTCCCTTCAATGGGCTGAGCATAGCCCACGTCCTTCATCTAAAGAATGCGGGAGGGGGTGCCCGCTTCGATCAACCCAGTGCCCCAGCAGGGTAGCGGGAGAAAATGACAATGCAGTGTCGAACCCAGACCAGTTGCCTGCAACATCGCGTTTTGGTGACCGCCCCATGCTTTTGACTCTCCTGGTGGGCTGCATTAATCTCCTACCCCTTCCAAGGGCTTAGCCTGGCTCGCATCGCGCCATCTCGCGCGTCCTAGAGTTATCATTCATCGTCACCATCCAACTCGATATCGTCGCATGAGGGAGTCCCGGTTCCATGAGCACCGACCGAATTCATCTGGGTCAAGTGATCAAGCAGCTTCCACGACTCGTTACCCGTATCCCAAGCTTCCTGAAGGCGGGCCGGCTGCTCAATCCGCTACAGCACCATGCCTCACTCGGTTCGGTCATCGAGAATGCGGCGCGCAATTATCCCGAGAATCCTGCCATCTTCTATCAGGATCGGCACTACACATACAAGGAATTCAACGCACAAGCCAATCGCGTGGCTCGCTTCCTGATCCAGCAAGGCGTCAAGAAAGGCGATGTGGTGGCCCTGTTCATGGAGAACCGGCCGGAATTCCTGTTTTGCGCAGTGGGCATTGCCAAGGTCGGCGCGGTCGCCGCCCTGATCAACACCTCTCAAACCGGCAAGGTACTCTCCTACAGCATCAATCTGGTCAAGCCCGTCCTGGCCATTGTCGGTGAGGAACTCATCGCCCCCATCGAAGCAGTGCGCTGCGAGTTGGACCTGTCGGCCGATGCCTATACCTTCATGGCTGATACCGACACGCTCAAGGACTTTGGGCAGGAGCCGCAGGGTTACCAGAACCTGGCACGTATCCTGTCCGGTATCAGTGACGCCAACCCCCCTACTACGTCAAGCGTGGCCAAGAGCGACTTCCTCTTTTACATCTACACCTCAGGCACCACCGGCATGCCCAAGGCCTCCATCACCAATCACGAGCGCTGGCTGGCGGCCCATGCCGGTTTTGGCCATGTGATCTCGGGGATGCGCTCCGACGATATCTTCTACCTCACCTTGCCGCTTTACCATGCCACGGGGATGCTGGTGTGCTGGGGAGACGTGGTCGCAGGTCCAGCCGCAGTGGTCATTCGACGCCGATTCAGCGCCAGCGAATTCTGGAAGGAAATTCATCATTATCGTTGTACGGGCTTTGGCTATGTCGGCGAATTG
>JBAUIG010000038.1:0-4522 GCA_049682735.1 Candidatus Macondimonas sp.
GAACACCCCCATCAGAACCAGAATCTTCATCGCCATGCCTCCATGCGGCACGTTATGTCCGAATGACGAGCGGCGGCCATCAATCATCGGCGGGCGTATAGACCAGCAGCACATTACCTGGCGCCTGGCTGAACAGCCCATAACCGGAGTTCACGATGACCTGCCGCCCTGCCACGATCGGTCCGCCACTATCGACCGCACCACCCTTCGCCATCCGGCCGTCAACTGCACTAAACGCCTGGGCAGTCGGCGTTTCCCACTGCAATCGCCCGTTTGCCGGATCATAGGCCTGCAGCCGGCCGTCCAAAGTTGCGGCAAAGATTGTCCCGGGCAAAGCAGTGATGGCAGCAGACAGGCCGGGGTAGCATTGTTCCGGATCAGCACAGGGCGCCTGAGCCGCTGTGCTCCACAGCAGTGCTCCCGAGGCCGCATCCAGTGCATAGAGCCCCGGCATCTTGGGCAAACTGGGATCTTCAGGCTGCGGAGTTTTCAGTCCGGGGATGGGCTTCAAATAATCGGAGATCGGCACGAAGACGACACCGTCGCGCGCGGCCATGCCCCAATGCACACCGCCCAAGGCACCGCCACGGCCAAGCCGACGCTGCCAACGCAGCGCGCCCTCATGATCCGGGTCCAAACCGTAAACCATGCCGGATTTCTGCCCAGCCACCAGCACTTCTCTGCCATCCGTCCCGGCCACCAACACGGGCGAGGCACCGAAATCCAGATCCTTGCCAGCATTTTCCGGGCAATTGATGCCCGCCGGCAGGACACAACTCATGTTCCAGGCATCGTTTGGCGTGAGTTGGCGCGACCACAGCATCCGACCATCGGCAAGGTCCAGCGCAAGAATCGCATCGCTCCAGGCATTGGTTGGCTGGCTGTAGTTCTCACCCGTGCCCACATAAAGTCGGTTGCGCGCGGCATCGATCGTCGGCGCGCTCCAGATGGGCGCGCCGGAAGGTCCCCAGCGACGCATGAACAAGGCATTGCGGTCCCGGGGCTGGGGAGCCTCGGTGGTATAGGTCTGCCACAAGCGCTCTCCGCTGGCCGCATCCAGCGCCAGCACCGAGCCGCGAAAGGTGCAGCAGCGGTAGAACGGCAAAGCAGGCAGCGCCACTTCATAGGAGGAAACCGGCACGTACAGGCGGCCCTCATGGAGCACTGGTGTCCCGGTCACCGTGGCGGCGCGATGGGTATCCACCGGCACCTTCCAGAGCCGCTTGCCGGTGGCGGCATCCAGTGCCTGGGCATGTCCGAAGAAATCCCCGAAGAACAGCCGGCGCTCCCCACCCGGACGCGCCTCTCCCAAGGTGATGGCGGTGCGCACCTCAGCGCCCACAAACGATTTCCAACGCACGCAGCCAGACTGCCGACCCAGAGCATAGATCCAGCCGCGCTGGCTGCCCACATAGATCGTGTCGACCGTTACTGCCGGCTGGGAGCGCGCCTTGTTGGTGAAGAGCGGGAAACGGAAAGCCCATTGCAGCTTGAGACGGGGGATATCCGCCGTGCCCAGCGTCTCCGCATTTACAGGGACTGCGCGGGTGTTTGCCGGATCGAAACCCCAGCCATTGGCTAGGATCGGGGCCTGCGGGTCAAATCGGGCCTCCTCGCCTTGGCATACGGGGGCGGCCTGAAGATCGACCCAGGCATAGGCGATAGTCCCGACACTGGCGAACGCAAGCGCCGTCAGGAGCAGTTTGTAGCGGGATTTCATCCGTGAATGCCCTTGCTAAACGACTATGGATCATGACAAGGGCGCCTGTACAACAGTAGCAAGCGCCCTCGTTCATAAAGCAATCAATCGGCCATCCCTTATTGGGGAAGCTCGTGGAACAAACGTGTTCACGCCACGCGTTTGACTTGGCTCGCCTCCAGCCACAAGCCGCTTTGATAGCCGTCGCGGAAGTTGCGGATCAGGTCGAAATCCTGCACATCCCAGGGATGAAAATCGCGCCGATAAAACTGCTTGTAGTGATCCCACGGCATGCGAAACATGCCCTGCTTGCCATATAGAAAGGACAGCCCATCGCGCCAGGTGCGCCACTTGAACAATACGCCATCATGGTAAAGCAGTGGACTCATGCGCATCGGCACCAACAGAAATACCATGAAAAACGTGGCGCCCACCATTGCCGCGATGCGCCGGCGATAGCTGCCATCGACCTGCTGATAGACATCGAATGCCACCGCCTTGTGTTCGATTTCCTCAGCGGCATGCCACTCCATCAAGGGCTGAAAATCCGCATGGGCCGGATGACGGAATAAATCGGCACGATCAATGGCCTGATGGGCCAGCAGCGCAGTGAAGTGCTCCAGCGCCACTGTCAGCGCCAGAGAGAACTTGGGTGCCACTTTGTTGGCAAGCTTGAGGAAGGGATCGATGATGTATTTGTTCTCCCGCTCCAGGCTGGTGTAGCCCTGACGGGTCAGAATATCCAGGTGATCCTGATGGGAGCTGGCATGGGTGCCTTCCTGGCCGGCAAAGGCATTGATCTGCTTGAGCAGCGTCGGATCCTTGATCTGATCGCGGTAGTGCACCACGCTTCGCACGAAGAAATTCTCTCCCGGCGGAAACGTGGTGAACAAGGCGTTAAAGAACTGCGTTCGGAATGGATCGTTGCCGAACCAGTGGCGTGGGGTGGCGTCAGTGATATTGAATCGCACCGGCCGGGGCTCGATGCTGTGCTCGACAGGCGGCGCGCCCAAGGCGCCTGACGTGGTCGTGGTCGTGGTCGTGGTCATATCCTCTCCTCCTTTACAGGTCGTCCGATTCTGGAACGACAACCTGACTTTTTATTGGCAAGTCGTTGAATGATGCTTGCTGCATCAACCATGCGACCGCAATTCGATAATGTACTCCCAAAGCATAGCCCGCCACTCGCCACCCTCAAGCTGATTTTCTCGTAAGCATTTAACCTTGACCCTGAATCAAGCTGGCAATCAGCGCCAGCTTCCACGGCTTGGAAGCTTGATGCACCTTGCAAGATGCAGAATCCTGTGCCTAGCTTGAACGATGAAAAAGGTCATACTGCGCTGAATGGCCCCTGATTCCAAGGGATGGGTGATCGCAAACAGATCAAACCCCTTGCGACAGGCAAAGCCGGGACGAGCCGCTGATCGAAGCCTATTGCAAACGCCTGTCCGGCTCAGAACGTATAAAAATTGAATTCAATATGCGGAGGAGGAGAAAGAATGGCCACGGAACATTTTGACACCCTGATCGTGGGGGCCGGCTTGTCCGGAATCGGTGCGGGCGTGCGCATGAGCGAAAACTGCCCCACCAAGTCCTACGCGATTCTGGATGGACGGGAACGCATCGGCGGAACCTGGGATCTTTTCCGCTACCCGGGGATCCGCTCGGACTCGGACATGTACACCCTGGGATTTCCCTTTCGGCCTTGGAACAATCGCAAAGCCATCGCGCCCGGCAGCATGATCCTCGACTACATCAAGGACACCGCGCGCGAATTCGGAATTGAACAAAAAGTCCGTTTCAATCACTGGGTCAAGCGGGCAAGCTGGTCCAGCAAAGAGGCGCAATGGACCGTCGAGGCTGAGGTTGGCCCCGATCGGGACATCGTCCGCTATACCTGCAACTTCCTTTACATGTGCAGTGGGTATTACCGTTATGAAAGCGGCTATACGCCCGATTTTCCCGGCGTGGACCGCTTCCAAGGTCGCCTGATCCACCCGCAGCAGTGGCCCGAGGATCTCGACTACAGCGGCAAACGGGTTGTCGTCATTGGCAGCGGCGCCACCGCCGTGACGCTGGTGCCCGCGCTGGCGGAAAAGGCCGCACATGTGACGATGTTGCAGCGCTCGCCCACTTACGTCATCGGACTGCCGGACTGGGACCCGATCACCGAGGCGTTGCGCCTGAGCCTGCCCGGTCGCATCGCCTCAGGGATCAATCGGTTCAAGAACGTGTGGCTGGCCATGTTCTTCTTCCAGATCTCCCGGCGCTGGCCCAACCTGGTCCGCAAGGCCTTGCGCTTTCATGCGCAGCGGGAACTGGGCGCTGCCTGCGATGTAGACGTGCATTTCAACCCCAAGTACAACCCATGGGAGGAGCGGGTATGCATCGCCGCCAATGGCGATTTGTTCAAGGCGATCCGCTCGCGACGCGCCAGCATGGCCACCGACCACATCGATACCTTCACGGAAAACGGGATCCGGTTGAAATCCGGTCAGACCCTCGAGGCCGACATCGTCATCTCGGCAACCGGCCTCGATCTCATCCCGCTGGGCGGCGTTGAATTTGCCGTGGATGGCCAGCGCTGGGAGCCCGGCAAGAGCATGACCTACAAAGGCATGATGTTCCGCGATGTGCCTAATCTGGCTCAGGCCACGGGCTATACCAATGCCTCATGGACTCTGAAATGCGACCTGACCAGCCAGTACGTCTGCCGCCTGATCAACTACATGGACAAGCACGGCTATCAATACTGCGCGCCGCATACCAACGATCCGACCATCACCGAATTGCCGTTTGTCGATTTCTCATCAGGCTATATTC
>JBAUIG010000039.1:0-4462 GCA_049682735.1 Candidatus Macondimonas sp.
GTGGCGGACCTGTCCGGCACCGTCTCGGGCCCGCTCAAGATCGGCACCAGCCACCACATCGGCCTGCGCCGCCTGCCGCCTTTTCTGCGCCGCTTCGCGCGCGTCTACCCCGAGGTGGATCTGGACATCCGCTTCATGGATTCGGAACAGGTGTGTGCCGCCGTTGCCGATGGCATGTTGGAACTGGGCGTAGTCACGCTGCCCTTGACGCCTGCGCCGCAACTGCGCGCCGAGCAGCTGTGGGACGATCCACTGGTGGCAATGTTCGCTCCCGACCATCCCTTGGCCGGCATCAACCCCCTCAGCCCGGAAGCGCTGGCCGCCCATCCGGCGATACTCCCCGATGCCGATACCTATACCCGCACGCTGATCGAGCAGGCGTTTGCCCGACAGGGGCTCAAGCTGCAGGTGCGGCTACAGACCAACTACATGGAAACCATCCGCATGATGGTCGCCGTCGGACTGGGCTGGAGCCTGCTGCCCCGCACCCTCGCCGGAGCCGATCTGATCGACGTTGAGCTTGCAACCATTGCCGTGCGCCGCCAGCTGGGCCTGGTAATTCATCAGGACCGCACGCCCTCCCACGCCGTATCCGCTTTCCGTGCGTTGCTGCAAGATCCCCTCTTGCCGCAGACCGATGCGCCCTGAGTTCACCTTGGCGCCGGGGATCGCCGACCATAAACCAACATCAAGGCCATAATCTGGCCTTTGTTTAATCCCGCTTGCTCACATCCACGTGAGTAATTTGTCTCCTCAGGCACATCATAAAGGCCAGCCTTTGCCATACCCAACACAAATACAAGGCTTCCGAAAAGACATCAATGGATTAAGAGCCTGGGCTGTTGCGGTCGTTATCCTCTATCACTTCGAAGTTCCCGGCTTCAGGGGTGGATTTGTGGGGGTTGATCTTTTTTTTGCAATCTCCGGATTTCTCATGACCAGCATTGTCATCCAGGGCCTGTATCGTTCAAAAACGGCCACTGGATTTTCTGTTTCCCGTTTTTATCTGGCGCGCGCACGCCGAATCATCCCAGCTCTCGCCGCCCTGTGCGCGAGCTTGCTGATCCTGGGATGGTTTTTCCTCATCCCGATAGAATACGAGAAGCTCGGCGGCCACATAGTCAGTGCGCTTGGGTTTTTCTCAAATTACAAATTCCGCAGCCGAGCGGGCTATTTCAATGCGGCATCCCAGGAGAACTGGCTGCTGCATACCTGGTCGCTCTCCGTGGAGTGGCAGTTTTATCTCGTATTTCCCTTGCTGCTGATGACGGCATGGAAGCTTCGTCCCGGCCTCGTGTCCTTGAAATATATGCTCGTGACAGGATTTATTCTTTCGCTCGCACTTTCGATCGCTCTGTCACCCTTGCGACCAAGTGATGCTTTCTATCTGCTACCAACCAGAGCATGGGAAATGTTGGCGGGGGGACTGGCCTTCTTGGCCACATATCGCCATGGCTTCTCCAGGCCGAGTTCAAGGCGATTGGAAGCGCTCGGTTTGGCGCTGATCAGCGTTGCAGTTTTGGCGCTGGATGAAAATCGAAGCTGGCCAGGGATCTGGGCCGTGGTACCGGTTTCAGGAGCTGTCACAATTCTGCTCGCAAACCGCGCCGAATCGGCTTGGACTGGAAATGCCCTGTCCCAGTGGCTGGGAACCCACTCCTACTCGCTCTATCTGTGGCATTGGCCCATAGCTGTTGCACTCGGCCATCTCGATCTCAGAAACAGCGCTGTCGCGGTACTATGCGGTCTGATATTAACCGGCTTGCTAGGCAAGCTATCGTTGCGACTGATTGAAAATCCGGCCAGAAAATATCTCGCTCAAGAAAAGCCATTCATACAGTCCATCGCGTTGATCCTTGGGGTTCTTTTTATTGCCGTAAACGCCCAGTACATCAAGGAAACCCATGGTTTAAATTCACGTCTACCCGAATCACTGCGTGATATTTCAAGTTTTAAATTTGACTATGCATTCTACCGGGAAGGCCAATGCCTTCTTCGCCCGGAACAGACGGCAACGGATCTTTCGTCGTGCATTGATGCCGGGCATTCAGAATCATCAGAAATCATTCTCTTGTGGGGAGACTCTTATGCCGCGCATCTCTATCCAGGCTTGAGCACAATAGCCACTGGAAAATGGCGGCTCGCTCAAATGACCTCGATCGGCTGCCCACCCATCCTTGGACTGGAAATTCCGGCAAAACCACATTGCAGGGAAACCAATGACATCATCCTCGACTGGACAAGAAGCGAGATGCCGTATCGCGTCATTCTGGCGGGAAACTGGATCATCTATGACTGGCAACAAGTGGCACGAACCGTGGACACGCTGAAATCAATGGGCGTAAAAAGAATCGACCTCGTGGGGCCCGCACCGATGTGGAAAAAGAACCTCTCAAGCATTCTCATCGAGACAGCCTGGAACGATGAAGCGCATGGCCATGTCATGCCAAATCGATTGTCTGAGGGCTTGAAGCCCCGATTAAGCCAGACGGATCGTGAGATGAAAGATTATGCCCAACACGCCGGTATCAGCTTCATTTCCGTCTACGACATTCTCTGCGAAGCCAGTGGCTGCCTGGCCTTCGTTGGTGAACCCCACATCGACAATCTGATTGCCTGGGATAACGGTCATTTCACAGTCACTGGATCGAATTATGTTGTTTCAAAATTTCCCCCGTTAACGCCCTGAACGATGGCCGCAGCTTGCCCTGATCCAGGCAGCGCCGTCAGTCGACAGGACGGGACAACAGCGTTTGCTGCACAGCGGGATCAAGCGACCCCATGAAGACTTCGACCGCCTGGGTGTAGCCACTGTCCAGCCCCAGGCTCTGGTTGATCTCCCGGTGCGACAAATCCTGTGCCAGAACCGTCACTGCGGCTCCGAGTGAGGCCGCCTTCCTTTCAAACCCATAGGCTTGTGGGCACGCATCGGTGCGCCGCGTCGAACACACGGCCAGCAGGGGATAGGCCGCAGCACTGAGCTGATGCAATGGAGAGACACGGCGCCAGAAGGCCGGGTCCTGTCCAAAAGCCCGGTCATAGAGTGGCAGATGCCGGCCTGTCATGAGCTGCGGGACATCGAAAGCCGCGCTGTCGAGGGCAACGGCGCCCAGCCAGGGGCGCGCGCCTTGTTTCAGTGTCGCGGCCGGTGAGGCCGTCAACAGGGCAACCAGATGGGCACCCGCCGAATGACCCATCAAGATGAATTTTTCCGGGTCTCCACCCCATGCGGTGGCTCTGCCTTGGGCCAGGACGAGCGCCTGGCCCACATCATGCGCCTGCTCCTCGGGATCGGCCTCGGGCAGCAGCCTGTAATTGGTGGAAATCAGGATGAATCCCCGGCTGACCCAGCGCGCCATCTTGTTGTCCACCACGCTGCGCATCCCCTTGTCGCCCAGGCGCCAGGCGCCCCCATGCACCATGAGAATGACCGGCGCGCCGGTGACTTTCCGCGCTGGCAGATAGACGTCCATACGCTGGCGCGCCGCGCGCCCATAGGCGACATCCGTGAGCACCCGGACGCTGGACGGCAACGCGTGGCGAGTGATGTTCACCCCAGCCTCGGCGCCACCGTCCTCGGATGGCCTTTCCAGCCCGGCCAACAGGGAATGGCGTGCTGGTTCGCTGGCTGACGGGGCGCCCGGAAAAGCCAGCGCTCCGATGAGCGCGCTCAACAGGCAGATCCATGCGCGAAAGAAGACCATTGCAAACTCTCCTGGCGGCGATCACCCCATCCAGAACGCCTCATCCGCACATCGTCGTGGCTCGTTCACGCTTGCGGTTCAGCGCGCTCCCTAAGCCATCGGCCACAGCCGGGCGCGCTGATCGAGCATGGCGCAGGCCGTCGGCGCCTCCACTGCTCCCTTGCCCAGCGCCATCACCTTGAATGCCTCGCCCATTTCGCTGGGCAACAGCAGACGCTTGGTGCGCTGCAGAAGGTTGTAATCCGCCACCGGATCAAGCAAGGCGAGATGATGGTCGATACCGGCGCCGAGCAGGAAAGCCATCTGCGTCGTATAGCCCTGCACCGACCAGCCAGCGGCCTGGGCCGCTTCGGCAAGTGCAGTGAAATCGACCCAGGCGGTGAGGTCCTGCAGGCCGGGCCAGCGGTAGGGATCGTTGTGGGCACGGTGGCAATAGTGGCAACGCAAGGTCCCCGTGGTGCGCTCCGGGTGGTAGTACAGATGGCGCGGCAGGCCGTAATCGATCCACAGCATGGCCCCGCGGGAGAAACAGGCATCCAGTGACGCCATCCAGGCCGGCAGCCAAGCTTGCCATTCGGTTGTGTAGCCGACCGGCAGCGGCGCACCCAACGCCGTTTCGAGCGCCGCCAAATCCTGGCCAAGCTGAGGGCTCACGGGGCTGGGATGATCGCGAAATCCGCGCTCCACATCTCCTGCCACCCGCAATTCATCCCAACCCGAAGAGGTCTTGCGCACCCGCGCCACGGGCAGGGCATCAA
>JBAUIG010000040.1:0-4854 GCA_049682735.1 Candidatus Macondimonas sp.
ATTAGACGGGCGCCGGCGCGGCCAGGGCCACGCTCAGGAACGAACCCGACACGACCACCCGATCGCCGGGCAGACCGTCGGCCAATGCCTGCGCGAGCGCTTGCCCTGGATCTCCGTGTAATCGGATGTTGGCATCGGGACGCATGGCTCGCAATTGGATCGCGAGCGAGTCTGCCGATCCTCCGCGCGGTCCCGGCAGATCGGTGAGATACCAGACATCGGTCTCGGGGATGAGCGCCTCGATCATGGCGCCCGCATCTTTATCCCCCAAACTCCCCAGCACCGTCCGGCGCGTGCCGGTCGTGGGCAACGTCGCCAGATGGATCGCCAACGACCGCGCGCCCGCTGGATTGTGGGCCACATCGAACAGCTGGGTGATTTCGCCGGGACGATGATCCAGCCGGCCAGCCAGGCGAGCTGTCTGCAGGCCGCGCACCACGGCGTCCCGGTCCGGCTGCAGCACGGGCGGCAATTGGGCCAGCGACGCCAGCGCACCGGCCGCATTGCCGTACTGGTGCGCCCCCTTCAGAGCCGGGGCGGGCAGATCACACCAGCACAGCGTCGCGCTGCGAAAATCCCAGCGTCCGTCCTCCCGGTGCGCCAGGCGGAAATCGACACCGGCGCACCAGCGCGGTGTGCCCAGGCCATGTTGCAGCAGGCCTGCCGGCGGGTCGGGATCGGCGCAGACCAGTGGCTGGGTCGCCCGGCTGATGCCCGCCTTCTCGCGCCCGATGTGATCGCGATCGGGGCCCAGCCAATCCTGGTGATCCAGATCGATGGACGTGATGAGGGCGATATCGGGATCCAGCACGTTGACGGCGTCCAGGCGCCCCCCCAGCCCCACCTCCAGCACCACCACCTCGAGGCCTGCGCCGGCCAGGAGATCCAGCGCCGCCAGGGTCCCGAACTCGAAATAGCTCAGGCTGACCGCGCCCCGTGCCCGCTCCACCCGCTCGAAAGCGGCGCACAGGGCCGCATCGTCCACCGGCTCGCCATCTAAACGCACCCGTTCGTTGTAGCGCCACAGATGGGGCGAGGTGTAGCTGCCCACGCGCCGACCGGCGGCGATCAGCACCGCCTCCAGAAACGCAACACTGGACCCCTTGCCATTGGTCCCCGCCACGGTGATCACCACCGGGGCCGGGCGCGGCCGCCCCATCGCCGCGTAGACAGCGCGGACCCGCGCCAACCCCAACTCGATCTCGCGTGGATGCAGACGCTCCAGATGGGCCAGCCATTGCGCCAGGCTGCGCCGCTCTACGGCAGCGCTCACCCGGCGGCGACCCCCGGCGTGCCCATCAGCAGATGCAGCAGGCTGGCGAGGCGATCGCGCATCTGCCGGCGATCCATGATGATATCCACGGTGCCATGATCCAGCAGGAACTCGCTGCGCTGGAAGCCCTCGGGCAAGGTCTGGCCCACGGTCTGCTGGATCACCCGGGGACCGGCGAAGCCGATCAAGGCCAAAGGCTCGGCGACATTCACGTCCCCCAGCATGGCCAGGGAGGCCGATACGCCGCCCGTGGTGGGATGGGTCAGCACGGAAATGTACGGCACCCGGGCGGCCGACAATTCGGCCAGGGCGGCGCTGGTCTTGGCCATCTGCATCAGCGAAAACAGATTTTCCTGCATGCGCGCACCGCCGCTGGCGGAAAAGCAGATCAAGGGCGCCCGATCGGTGAGGCTCTGGCGGGCGGCGCGGGCGAACTTCTCCCCCACCACCGCGCCCATGGAACCGGCCATGAAACGGAAATCAAACGCCGCGGTCACCACGGGTAAATGATTGAGCAAACCCTTCATCACCAGCAGCGCGTCTTTCTCTCCCGTCGCCTTCTGGGCCTGGGTGAGCCGGTCCTTGTACTTCTTGCTGTCGCGGAACTTGAGCGCGTCAACGGGCTCCACGCCAGCGAACAGTTCCACTGCGCTGTCGGGATCGAGAAAATGGGCCAGTCGCCGGCGTGGTTCGATGGGCCGGTGATGCCCGCACTTGGGACAGACCTCGACATTGCGCTCCAGCTCGGGCCGGTAGAGCATCGCCTCACAGGACTCGCAGCGTTCCCATACCCCTTCCGGCACCGCCCGCTTCTGTTCGCTCTGGGTGCGGATGCGCGACGGCATCAATTTGGTAAACCAGTTCATCAGTTGCTCTCCCGGGACGGACGCTGCGCCGCGTCCATGGCATCGCGCAGTGCACGCACCTGGGTTTCCAGGGTACCCGGCAACTGCTCCGGTACGCCGCCCGCGATGGTCTGCACCAAGGCGCTGCCCACCACCACGGCGTCCGCCACCGCCGCGACGGCGGCCGCCTGCGCGGGTCCTGAAATGCCGAACCCCACCCCTACCGGCAAGCGGGTCAGGCGCCGCAGCACCGCCAGCCGATCGCCTACTGCCGCCAGATCCAGGCTGGCGGCGCCGGTCACACCCTTGAGCGAGACGTAATAGACGAAGCCCTGCGCCTGGTCGCAGATCCAGGCCATGCGCTGATCGGTGGTGGTGGGAGCGACGAGGAAAATGGGCGCCAAGCCCGCTTCGCGAAGCGCAGGCAGCAGGCCCTCCCCCTCCTCCGGCGGCAGGTCGACCGTCAGCACCCCATCCACCCCGACGGTGGTGGCGGCTTGGGCGAACGCCCCGTAACCCATGCGCTCGATGGGGTTGAGATAGCCCATCAGCACCACCGGCGTCTGGGTATCGTCCGTACGGAAGCGGCGCACCAGATCCAGCACGCCATGCACGGTCATGCCCGCGCGCAAGGCGCGGCCGGCGGCAAGCTGGATGGCCTCCCCATCCGCCACTGGATCGGAGAATGGCACGCCCAGCTCGATCACATCGGCCCCGCCAGCTACCAGCGCATGCATCAGCGCGACCGTGGTCCCGGCATCCGGATCGCCAGCCATCAAATAAGTTACCAGAGCCGCCCGATTCTGCGCCCGCAAGGCTGCAAAACGATGGTCGATGCGGGATTCAACCGGCAGGATGCTCATAGGACGATCCCCTCCCGGGCCGCGATGGTGGGAATGTCCTTGTCACCGCGACCGGACAGATTCACCACGATGATCTGCTCCGGTGACATCCGCGCCGCGAGGCGCTCGGCATAGGCCAGCGCATGGGCGCTTTCCAGCGCCGGAATGATGCCTTCGGTGCGGGTCAGGCGATGAAAGGCCGCCAGAGCCTCCTCATCGTCGGCATGGACGTAGTGCGCACGGCCACAATCCTTCAGCCAACTGTGCTCGGGGCCGACCCCCGGATAATCGAGCCCCGCCGAGATGGAATGCGCTTCCTGGATCTGGCCATCGGCGTCATCCAACAGATAGGTGCGGCTACCGTGCAGCACACCCGGCCGGCCAACCGACAGCGGCGCCGAATGCTGACCGGAATCCAGGCCGTGGCCCGCTGCCTCCACGCCATACAGCGCCACCGCCGTATCGGCCAGGAAGGGATGGAACAGGCCCATGGCATTCGACCCGCCCCCGACGCAGGCCACCAGCGCATCGGGCAGCCGCCCTTCCAGGGCCAGCATCTGCTCGCGGGTTTCCCGACCGATAATGCACTGGAAATCCCGCACCATCATGGGATAGGGATGCGGCCCGGCCACCGAGCCGATGACATAGAAGGTGTCGTCCACATGGGTCACCCAGTCGCGCATGGCCTCGTTCATGGCGTCCTTCAGCGTGCGGCTGCCGGATTCCACCGGGCGCACCTCGGCACCCAACAGCTTCATGCGATAGACGTTGGGCGCCTGACGCTTGACGTCCTCGGCCCCCATGTACACCACACACGCCAGCCCCAAACGCGCAGCCACCGTTGCCGTGGCCACGCCATGCTGGCCGGCGCCGGTCTCGGCGATGATGCGGTGCTTGCCCATGCGCTGGGCCAGCAGAATCTGGCCGACGGTGTTGTTCACCTTGTGGGCGCCGGTGTGGTTCAGATCCTCGCGCTTGAGATAGATGCGCGCCCCGCCCACCTCGCGGGTGAGCCGCTCGGCCAGATAGAGCGGTGACGGCCGGCCAACGTAGTGGGCCAGGTCCAGATCCAGCCGACGGCGGAAATCAGGGTCTTGACCGACTTCGTGATAGGCCTGCGCCAGCATCTCCAGCGCCGCCATCAGGGTCTCAGGGACAAAGCGCCCCCCGTAGGGACCGAAATGGCCCCGGGCATCGGGGAGCGCGCCCCCCGGTAATTCAACTTTCGGCATCGGCACGCCTCACACTCTCCATAAAGTCATGCATACGCTGGGTATCCTTCACGCCGGGGGCGCTCTCCACCCCACTGCTCACATCAACCGCCATCGGCCGCACCTGATGGATCGCCGCCGCCACATTGCCGGCATGCAGCCCCCCCGCCAGAATCAGCGGCAAGGGCCGCTCGGCGGGAATGCGGTCCCAGGCAAACCCGATCCCGCGACCGCCCGATTCGCCCGGCGCATGACTGTCGAGCAGCATGCCACGCGCCAGCCCATGGGCGCGGGCCTCGGCCAACATATCCGTCTCGCCGCCCATCCCCAGCGCCTTGATGTAGGGCCGACCGTAGCGCAGGCAATCGCCCGGCGACTCGCGCCCGTGGAATTGCAGCAGCTCCAGGGGGAGCATAGACAGCGCGCCCTCGACTATCGACGGCTCGGCATCCAGGAACAAGCCGACCACGGTCACGAAGGCCGGCACCCGATGAATCCAGTGCACCGCGACAGCAGGGTCGAGGTAACGGGGGCTTTTGGGATAGAACACGAGTCCAATGGCGTCGGCCCCCAGGTCCGCAGCCCGCAGGGCATCGTCGAGCCTTGTGATGCCGCAGATCTTGACGCGCGTGCGTACCGCCACCGTGGTCCCCCATGGGAAAAGTGCCCAGCTTACCAAAAGC
>JBAUIG010000041.1:0-3480 GCA_049682735.1 Candidatus Macondimonas sp.
TCCGGCCGGTGGCGTGTATTTCCACCGTGTCACGGCACTGGAAATTGCCTCCACCCGGCTCAGACAACTCATCGCCCAAGGCCACAGCGTGCGCTACCTCGTCCCCGACGCGGTCTGGCGCCTGATAAAAGAGGAGCATTGGTATCAGTCTCATGGACAGTGAACAACTTCAAAAATTGGCGGTGGACGCCCTGGAAGAGATCAAGGGCATCGATCTGATCGCCCTGGATGTGCGTCAAATCACCAGCATTGCGGACAGCATCATCATCGCGAGCGGCAGTTCCCACCGTCATGTGCAATCGCTCGCCGACAACGTGTTGCGCCGCGCCCGGGAGGCGGGTGTCCGGCCCTTGGGCGTGGAGGGCGAACAGATCGGCGACTGGGTACTGGTGGACCTGGGGGATGTCATCGTCCATGTCATGCGTCCCGAGGTGCGGGCCTTCTACAATCTGGAAAAACTCTGGGACGTGGCGCCACGATCCGCCGCCCTGGAGGGCTGAGTCGGGTCGGGTTGGCGTGCTGTTGCGTCTGATTGCCATCGGTCACCGCCAGCCGGCCTGGGTGGATTCCGGGTTCCAGGATTATGCCCGGCGTTTGCCGCCTGAATGTCGGCTTGAACTGACCGAGCTGCCGTTGGGTCCGCGTGGCAAGGGGCAGGATGCCCTGCGCGCATTGAGCTTTGAAGGCGAGCGGATGCTCAAGGCCTTGCCCATCGATGCGCGGATCGTGGCGCTTGATGAACGCGGGCGATCCTGGACGAGCCGCGAACTGGCTGAGCGGCTCGCGGACTGGATGGCCTCGGGGCAGGATGTGGCCTTGCTGATGGGCGGGCCGGACGGCCTGGCGCCCGCCTGCAAGGCCCGGGCAACGGAACAATGGGCGCTTTCTGCGCTGACCCTGCCCCATGGCTTGGCCCGCGTGGTGGTTGCCGAAGCCCTCTATCGCGCTCACAGTCTGCTGCGCAGCCATCCCTACCATCGCGACTGATTCGCTTGTTCAACGGTGTCAATGGATGGACCCGGCCCCGCCATGAATCAGCCCGACCTTTATCTTGCCTCGGCTTCCGCGCGCCGCCGGGACCTTTTGGCCTTGTTGAAGGTCCGTTGGGAAAGCGTGGTGATCGATTGCGACGAGTCAGTGCGTACCGGCGAGACGCCCAGGGCCTATGTGCGGCGTCTGGCGCTGACCAAGGCCGGGTGCGGTGCACGCCGGGTCAACGATGGGCGGCCGGTGCTGGGCGCCGATACGGCCGTGGTGGTTGATGGACAAATCTTCGGCAAACCCCGTGATCGGGAGCACGGCATGGCCATGCTGGCCAGTCTGTCGGGACGCGAACATCGCGTGCTGACCGCCGTGGCGGTGGTGCAGGGCTGGCGTCGGCGCGTCGTGGTCAGTGACAGCCGCGTGACTTTCGCTTCTACGACGCCTGAGGAACGGGCCGCTTATTGGGACACCGGTGAACCCGTCGACAAGGCAGGTGCCTATGCGATTCAGGGTCTCGGTGCAGTCTTCATCACCCGCATCCGGGGCAGCCAATCAGGCATCATGGGTTTGCCGCTGCGGGAAACGGTTTTGTTGCTGAGGGAATTTTCGGTGCCGGTATTCCCTTGGATGAATCATTTGGACGGAATTGGCGAAATGGCACACAGCCCATGATCATGACGGAAGAGATTCTGATCAATGTGACGCCGGAGGAAACCCGGGTCGCCCTGTTGGAAAACGGGGTGCTACAGGAGGTGTTGATCGAACGCGCCACCCATCTGGGCATCGTGGGCAGCCTCTACAAGGGCCGGGTGCTGCGAGTGTTGCCGGGGATGCAGGCAGCTTTCATCGACATTGGGCTGGAACGCAGCGCGTTTCTGCACGTCTCCGATATGCGCGAGGCCCGATTGGGCACAGGGGAATTCCCGGATCCGGAAGCGGATGGGGAATCGCTGCCTGTGGCGAGCCGGCTGGAGAAGATCGAATTGCTGCTGCAAGAGGGCGACGAGATCCTGGTGCAGGTGATCAAGGATGCCCTGGGCAGCAAGGGCGCCCGTTTATCCACCCAAATAAGCATCCCCTCGCGCTTTCTGGTGTTCCTGCCCGGACTGGATCATGTCGGCGTGTCGGCGCGCATCGAGGATGAAGCCGAGCGTCGCCGCCTGCGCGGGCTGGTGCGTGAGTTGCGCGCGGCGGATCTGCCGGGCGGCTACATAGTGCGCACTGCAGGCGATGGCGCCAGTCCTGAAGCCGTGGCCCAGGACATGCAGATGCTGCATCGTATCTGGCGCGCCATTTGTCAGCGTATGGCCGACACCGCACCCGGATGCCGCATTCATGATGACCTGCCCCTGGCTTTGCGCACGCTGCGGGACTTGGGGGGCAGCCAGGTGGAGCGGGTGCGCGTCGATGCGCAGGAAACCTACGAGCAGGCAATCAAGTTTGCCGAAACTTTTTTTCCCGATCATGCGGTGGAAATTCAGCTTTATCGTGGCGAACGGCCTATTTTTGACTTGTTTGGCGTTGAAGACGAGATCCAGCGCGCCCTGGAACGCAAGGCTCCCCTCAAGTCCGGTGGTTATCTGGTGATCGATCAGACTGAATCCATGACCACCATCGATGTGAATACCGGCGGCTATGTCGGCTATCGGAATCTGGAAGAGACCATCTTCCGGACCAATCTGGAAGCGACCCAGGCCATAGCGCGTCAGCTGCGGCTGCGCAACCTCGGGGGCATCATCATCATCGACTTCATCGACATGGAGGATCCGGCGCATCGGATACAGGTGGTGCGGGCGCTCGAAAAAAGCCTGGAGCGCGATCCGGCGCGCACCAAGATTTCTGGGGTATCCCCCCTGGGTCTGGTAGAGATGACGCGCAAACGCATCCGCGAGAGCCTGGGACATATCCTGTGCGACCCCTGTCCCACGTGCAACGGGCGCGGTTATGTGAAGTCGGTGGAGACGGTGTGCTTTGAAATCCTGCGGGAAATCCTGCGGGCGGCGCGTCAGTTCGACACCCGCGAGCTGCTGGTGCTGGCGTCCGATGCGGTGGTGGACCGATTACTGGAAGACAAGACCGCCCATCTGGCCGAACTGGAACAGCATCTCGGGCGGCCCATCCGCCTGCAGCGACAGAGTGTCTATCACAACGAGCAATTCGACGTGGTGATGCTGTGAATGGACCGCATAGGCGAGGGGGATGATGGGTCGGGCCCAATGGCGTCACTGGCAGGGGGGGGTAGCGTTGTGCATGGCCCTGCTTTTGGTCGTGGGCGGCATTGCCACGGGCGCCATCTGGTTGCAGCGCGCCGTACCCAATCATCGTGCCGAAGTGGTGCGCTGGCTTGATGAGAGCCTCGGGGTTGCGGTGACCCTGGAGCAGTTGAGCCTGCATTGGACGTGGCGAGGGCCTGAAGTCGTATTGGGCGGCATCACGGTGCGCGCCATTGACCAGCAAACACCGATTTCACTTCAGGAGGCGCGGATAGGCTTCGAT
>JBAUIG010000042.1:0-14501 GCA_049682735.1 Candidatus Macondimonas sp.
TGGCCAAGAGCAAGTTTGAGCGTACGAAGCCGCATGTGAATGTGGGGACGATTGGTCATGTGGACCATGGGAAGACGACGTTGACGGCGGCGCTGACGAAGGTGTTGGCGGAGAAGTTTGGTGGTGAGTTCAAGGCTTACGACCAGATTGACAATGCGCCTGAGGAGCGTGCGCGCGGGATCACGATTGCGACGGCGCATGTGGAGTATGAGTCGGACCATCGTCACTATGCCCATGTGGACTGTCCGGGGCATGCGGATTATGTGAAGAACATGATCACGGGTGCAGCGCAGATGGATGGCGCGATTCTGGTGTGTTCTGCGGCGGACGGTCCCATGCCGCAGACGCGCGAGCACATTCTGCTGGCCCGCCAGGTGGGTGTTCCCTATATTGTCGTGTTCCTGAACAAGGCCGACATGGTGGACGACGCCGAGTTGCTGGAGCTGGTCGAGATGGAAGTGCGCGAACTGCTGTCGCTCTATCAGTTCCCTGGTGATGACACCCCCATTATCGTGGGCAGTGCGCTGAAGGCCTTGGAAGGGGATCAGAGCGAGATTGGTGTGCCGGCTGTGTTGAAGCTGGTGGCTGCCATGGACGACTACATCCCCACGCCCGAGCGTCCGGTGGATGGCGCCTTCCTGATGCCGATCGAGGATGTGTTCTCGATTTCCGGTCGTGGCACCGTGGTGACCGGTCGCATTGAGCGCGGCATTGTCAAGGTTGGCGATGAAGTGGAGATTGTCGGCATTCGCGACACCCAGAAGACCACGGTCACGGGCGTCGAGATGTTCCGCAAGTTGCTGGACCAGGGTCAGGCCGGGGACAATGTCGGCGTGCTGGTGCGTGGCACCAAGCGTGACGATGTCGAGCGTGGCCAGGTGCTGTGCAAGCCCGGTTCGATCAAGCCGCACACGCAGTTCGAAGCCGAAGTGTATGTGCTGAGCAAGGAGGAGGGCGGACGTCATACGCCGTTCTTCAATGGTTATCGGCCGCAGTTTTATTTCCGCACCACGGACGTGACGGGTGCGGTGGAGTTGCCGGAAGGCGTCGAGATGGTGATGCCGGGCGACAACATCAAGGTGGTGGTCCAGTTGATCAATCCGATCGCCATGGAAGAGGGTCTGCGCTTCGCCATTCGCGAAGGCGGCCGTACCGTCGGCGCCGGTGTCGTCTCCAAGGTGCTGAAGTAAGTTGCGTACACTAGTGATTCGAAGCTGATTAAGGGTTCGAATCGCCCTTGAGTTGATTTAGGCCAGTAGTTCAATTGGTAGAGCACCGGTCTCCAAAACCGGGGGTTGGGGGTTCGAGTCCCTCCTGGCCTGCCATTTATGTATTGATTGTCAAGACGGCGGTAATCGGAATATGTCGAGTCATTCGATGAATGTCGAAGATGAATCGCCTAATCGTGCGTTGGAAGTTGCCAAATGGTTGCTTTCGCTGTCGATCGTTGGAGCTGGCATTGCGGCTTTTTATTATTTTGCTCAGTGGCTACTGATTTTTCGCATTCTCCTTTTTCTGGCTCTCCTTGGTATTTCGATTCTAATTGCTAGCCGGACCAACTTTGGGATTTTGACGGTTGGCTTGATCAAGGATTCCATCCGTGAAGCCCGCAAGGTGGTCTGGCCCACGCGCGCCGAAACCATGCAAACCACCCTGGTCGTGCTGGGCATGGTGATGCTCATGGGTGTCATGTTGTGGATGGTGGACTGGTTTCTCGGCTTTATTCTGCGTCGCCTTACCGGCATGGGGGCTTGAGCATGACCATGCGTTGGTTTGTGGTGCAGGCCTATTCGGGTTTTGAGCATCAGGTCAAGCGTTCACTCGAGGAATATATTCGCCGCGCCGGTTTGGAAGAACGGTTCGGTGAGATTTTGGTTCCGACCGAAGAAGTGATTGAGATGCGAGAGGGACAGAAGCGGCGCAGCGAGCGCAAGTTCTTCCCCGGATATGTCCTGGTCCAGATGGAAATGGCGGACGAAACCTGGCATTTGGTAAAGGAAGTTCCCAAGGTGCTTGGGTTTATTGGCGGCACCAAGGACCGGCCCGCACCGATCAGTGATCGGGAAGCGCAGACCATCCTGGATCGCATCCGCGAAGGCGTGGAAAAGCCGCGTCCCAAGGTATTGTTCGCGCCGGGCGAACAGGTGCGCGTGACCGATGGGCCTTTCAATGATTTCAATGGCACGGTCGAAGACGTGAATTACGAGAAGAACCGCTTGCGGGTCAGCGTGACGATTTTTGGTCGCTCCACGCCGGTCGATCTGGAGTTCTCTCAAGTCGAAAAAGTCTGAGCATCCGCTCAGCGAGCAACCGGGGAGCCGCGAGGCGTTTGAACCCGAGAGGTGATCATGGCCAAGAAAATTGATGCGTATATCAAGTTGCAGGTTCCGGCCGGAAAGGCCAATCCGAGCCCGCCCATCGGCCCGGCGCTGGGTCAGCGCGGCGTCAACATCATGGAATTCTGCAAGGCATTCAATGCCTATACCCAGAATGTCGAGCCTGGCTTGCCGCTGCCCGTGGTCATCACGGTGTATTCGGATCGCAGTTTCACTTTCATCACCAAGACCCCTCCCGCCAGTGTATTACTGAAGAAAGCGGCTGGTATTGCCAAAGGCAGCCCGATTCCCCATACCAACAAGGTTGGCAAGGTGAATCGGGAGCAGCTGGAGGAAATCGCGCGCACCAAGACCCCGGATTTGACAGCGGCGGATCTGGAAGCGGCGGTACGGACCATTGCGGGCAGCGCCCGCAGCATGGGCCTTGAAGTGGAGGGAGTCTGAGATGGCGAATTTAGGCAAGCGGATGCGAGCGATCCAGGAAAAGATCCAGCCTGGAAAGTCCTATCCGATCGATGATGCCCTGGGCTTGATCAAGGACTGCGCCAGCGCTAAGTTTCTGGAGTCCGTCGATGTGGCCGTGAATCTGGGCGTTGACCCACGCAAATCCGACCAAGTGGTACGCGGTGCGACGGTGCTTCCCAATGGAACCGGTAAGACGGTTCGGGTCGCAGTTTTCGCTCAGGGGGCCAATGCCGAGGCGGCCAAGGAAGCCGGCGCAGATATTGTTGGATTCGAGGATCTGGCAGAACAGGTCAAGGCCGGTCAGATGAACTTCGATGTCGTGATCGCCAGTCCTGATGCCATGCGCGTAGTCGGCCAGCTCGGTCCCATTCTCGGTCCGCGTGGGCTGATGCCCAATCCCAAAGTGGGTACGGTGACGCCCGACGTGGCGGGCGCCGTGCGCAATGCCAAGGGAGGGCAGGTGCGTTACCGCACCGACAAGACAGGCATCATCCACTGCAGCATCGGTAAGTCAAACTTCGAAGTTCAGGCCCTGCGGGAGAACCTTCAGTCGTTGCTGGCTGATTTGCAGAAGGCCAAGCCCGCCACTGCCAAGGGCATTTATGTGAAGCGCATCACGGTGTCTTCAACCATGGGCCCCGGGATTCCTGTAGACCAGGGTAGCTTGGCTGTTTGAGGTTGAACGCAAGAAAGGTTTTGTCAACCGCCGCAAGGCGGACGTCAAAGACCGCAGGTGAGCCGTTGCCAGAAGGCGCAGCTCTTAATGGGCAACCGGCCTGCGTAGACGATGGTCCCGATCAGGCTTTCCCTGGCGAGGCGCATCGTAAAGGAGGCGAAACGGCAAGGACGCTGTTTCGTTGGTGTCATTCCGGGCGGACTATCGCCCGAGCCAGGAGGTAAGCATGCCGCTCAAGCTGGAAGGCAAAGTGGCCTTGGTTTCCGAGGTCAATGAGGTGGCTGCCCAGGCGCATTCCGTGATCGCCGCCGAGTATCGGGGGCTGAAGGTCGCGGAAATGGACGAGCTGCGCAAAAAGGCGCGCAACGATCAGGTGTATCTGCGGGTGGTCAAGAACACCCTTGCCCGTCGGGCGCTGGAGGGGACGAGTTTCGAACCCTTGGGCGAACGATTGGTGGGGCCGCTGGTTCTTGGGTTTTCGATGCAGGATCCCGGAGCGGTGGCGCGATTGTTCAAGGACTTTGCCAAGTCCCACGACAAGTTCCAGGTCAAGGCGCTGGCCATTTCCGGCCAGGTTCTCGAAGCCACCGATTTGGATCGCCTCGCCAGCCTGCCCACCCGTGACCAGGCCATTGCCATGCTCATGGGGGTCATGAAAGCGCCGATCGAGAAGTTTGTTCGCACGGTCAACGAGCCCGTGGCCAAGATGGTCCGTACGCTCGCGGCAGTCCGCGATCAAAAACAGGCAGCCTGATCCGCCCGCGAAATCAAGGGCAGCGATCCGATATCGGGATTTATTGTTATTTATTTTGTAGGAGTTTAATTCAATGGCTGTTTCCAAAGAGGAAATCCTTGACGCCATCAGCAACATGACGGTCGTTGAGATTGTGGATCTTATCTCTGCCATGGAAGAGAAGTTCGGCGTATCCGCGGCGGCTGCCGTTGCGGCCGCGCCGGTCGCGATGGCTGCGGCCGAGGCTGTCGAAGAGCAGACCGAGTTCAACGTCATCATGACCAGCTTCGGCGCGAACAAGGTCAACGTCATCAAGGTCGTTCGTGGCCTCACCGGCTTGGGTTTGAAGGAAGCGAAAGACTTGGTGGAAGCGGTTCCCGCCACCATCAAGGAAGCCGTGCCCAAGGCCGAAGCCGATGACATCAAAAAGCAACTGGAAGAAGCCGGCGCTACCGCCGAGATCAAGTAATCGCCTTGTCGTTGAAAAGCGGCAATTTTAGATGATGAAGGGGCTGGTGGCATGCGCCGCCGGCCTCCTTTTGCTTACCGGTCCTCCGAAGGGATTGGCTTCCGCGCCTTACGGAACCCGTCGGCTTCCCCAACAGGCCGGCAGAAACGCCGAGGGATAACTCCATGCCTTACTCGTTTACCGAAAAAAAGCGTTTTCGCAAGGATTTTGCCAAGTTGCCCACGGTGCTGGAAATACCGTACCTGTTGGCGATTCAGCTCGACTCCTATCGCGAATTCCTGCAACTCGACGTTCCCGCGACACAGCGACAGGAGCGGGGAATTCACGCGGCGCTTAAAACCGTTTTTCCCATCGAGAGTTATTCGGGTAATGCGCGTTTGGAGTATGTCGATTACCGGCTTGGCGATCCAGCGTTCGATATCAAGGAATGCCAACAGCGCGGGATCACCTACTCCGCCCCGCTGAGGGTCAAGGTTCGTCTGGTCCTTTTCGACAAGGACAGCCCGGCGTCGAAAAAGATTACGAAGGAAATCAAGGAACAGGAAGTGTACATGGGCGAATTGCCGCTCATGACCGAGAATGGCACATTCGTGATCAATGGCACCGAGCGGGTAATTGTCTCGCAGATGCATCGGTCTCCCGGCGTCTTCTTTGATCATGACCGTGGCAAGACCCATTCCTCAGGAAAGGTCCTTTATTCCGCCCGTATCATTCCCTATCGCGGTTCCTGGCTGGATTTTGAATTCGACGCCAAGGATCTGCTGTATGCCCGCATCGACCGTCGGCGTAAATTGCCCGTCACGGTGTTGTTGCGGGCCTTGGGCATTCAGCCCCAGGAAATGTTGGAGCTGTTTTTCGAGCACAACATCTTTCATCTGTCCCGGGACGAGGTCACCTTGGATTTGGTGCCCGAGCGTTTGCGCGGGGAACTGGCGAGCTTCGAGATCCGGATCGGCGACCAGGTGCTGGTTGAGGAAGGTCGGCGTGTGACGGCGCGTCATATCCGCGAACTGGAAAAAGCGGGCGTCACCCAATTGACGGTTCCGCCTGAGTACCTGGTCGGGAAAATCGCGGCCCATGACGTCATTGATGCGGGCACCGGTGAATTGTTGGTGCGGGCGAACGACGAGCTGACGCCAGCCCAGGTTTCGGCATTGCATGCTGCCGGGGTGGGTGATTTGCGCACCCTTTACGTCAATGATCTGGACCGTGGGGCTTATATCTCCAGTACCTTGCGTGTCGATTCCACGAGTACCCCGCTGGAGGCATTGGTTGAAATCTACCGCATGATGCGGCCGGGTGAGCCGCCCACCAAGGAAGCCGCCGAGGCGCTGTTCCAGAACTTGTTCTTCTCGTTTGATCGTTATGATCTTTCCGCTGTCGGCCGGATGAAGTTCAACCGTCGTTTGGGTCGGGATGAAATCACCGGACCCGGGATTTTGAGCAAAGACGACATTGTCGAGGTGGTGCGGGCACTGATTGATATCCGCAATGGTAACGGTCAAGTGGATGACATCGATCATCTGGGCAACCGCCGTGTGCGATCGGTCGGGGAAATGACCGAGAACGTCTTCCGCATTGGCTTGGTGCGTGTGGAGCGTGCGGTCAAGGAACGCCTGTCCATGGCCGAGAGCGAAGGCCTGATGCCGCAGGAGCTGATCAACGCCAAGCCGGTGGCAGCCGCGATCAAGGAATTCTTCGGTTCCTCCCAGCTCTCCCAGTTCATGGACCAGAACAACCCCTTGTCCGAGGTAACCCACAAGCGGCGTGTGTCTGCGCTGGGGCCAGGTGGATTGACCCGCGAGCGCGCGGGCTTTGAGGTGCGGGACGTGCATCCCACCCACTATGGTCGGGTCTGTCCTATCGAGACGCCGGAAGGCCCCAATATCGGGCTCATCAACTCCTTGTCCGTCTATGCGCGCACGAATCCCTATGGTTTTCTGGAAACGCCATGCCGCAAGGTGGTGGATGGCCAGGTGACCACGGAAGTCGAATATCTGTCAGCGATCGAGGAAGGGCGTTATGTCATCGCCCAGGCCAATGCACGGCTCGATGAGGACAATCGCCTGGTCGATGATCTGGTGTCATGCCGATTCCAGAATGAGTTCACCCTCATGCCCAAGGCACGGGTGAACTTCATGGACGTCTCGCCGCGGCAGATTGTTTCGGTGGCGGCCTCCTTGATTCCGTTCCTGGAACATGACGACGCCAACCGCGCTCTGATGGGTTCCAACATGCAGCGCCAGGCGGTACCGACCTTGCGTGCCGACAAGCCGTTGGTGGGAACGGGCATGGAACGTACCGTGGCCATCGACTCCGGTGTGTCCGTGGTGGCGCGCCGGGGTGGCGTGGTCGACAAGGTGGACGCGGCCCGTATCGTGGTGCGGGTGAACGACGCGGAGACCGAAGTGGGCGAGCCCGGCGTGGACATCTACACTCTGGTCAAGTACGTGCGTTCGAACCAGAACACCTGCATGAACCAGCGGCCACTGGTAAAATCCGGCGATATCATCAGCCGGGGTGACGTATTGGCAGATGGCCCATCCACGGATCTTGGGGAGCTGGCGCTGGGGCAGAATTGCCTTGTCGCCTTCATGCCTTGGAACGGTTACAACTTCGAGGACTCCATCCTCATCTCCCAGCGTCTGGTTCAGGAAGATCGGTTCACGACCATCCATATTGAAGAACTGACTTGTGTGGCCCGGGATACCAAGCTCGGGTCCGAGGAAATCAGTGCGGACATTCCCAACGTCAGCGAAACGGCCTTGGGCAAGCTGGATGAATCGGGCATTGCGTTCATCGGCGCCGAGGTCAAGGCCGGCGACATCCTGGTAGGCAAGGTCACGCCGAAGGGTGAAACCCAGCTCACCCCGGAGGAAAAACTACTGCGGGCCATTTTTGGCGAGAAAGCGTCCGATGTGAAGGATACCTCGCTGCGCGTGCCACCGGGCATGGATGGGCATGTCATTGACGTGCATGTCTTTACCCGCGACGGCGTGGACAAGGACGATCGGGCGCTGGCGACCGAAAGATCGGAGCTCGCCGCGGTACGCAAGGATCTCAATGATCAGTTGCGTATTCTGGAAGAGGACACCTATCAGCGCATGGCTCGGCTGTTGGTCGGCAAGTCCGCCGATGGCGGACCGAAGGGGCTTCGTACGGGCGCGACGGTTGGCCAGGACTATCTGGATGCACTGTCACGTGAGAAGTGGTTCGAGATCCGGCTACAGGACGAGGATGCCAATCGCAGCCTCGAGCGTATGGCAGAGCAACTGCGACTGCAGCGCGAGGCCTTCGATCAGCGTTTTGAAGAGAAGCGCCGCAAGATCACGGCAGGTGATGATCTCGCCCCAGGCGTATTGAAGATGGTCAAGGTCTTCCTGGCCGTGAAGCGCCGCATACAGCCGGGCGACAAGATGGCGGGGCGTCACGGCAACAAGGGCGTGATTTCGCAGATCGTCCCCGTGGAAGACATGCCTTACATGGCGGATGGCACGCCGGTCGACATCGTGCTCAATCCGCTGGGCGTGCCTTCACGCATGAACATTGGCCAGGTACTGGAGACCCATCTGGGGTTTGCCGCCAAGGGATTGGGAATCAAGATCGGCCGCATGATCGATGCCCACCGTAACGCCGGCGAAATGCGGGAATTCCTGGACCAGATCTACAACCAGATCGGGAATGGCCGGCAGAAAGTGACACTGGATGATTTGTCCGATGAGGACATCTTTGAACTGTCCCGCAACCTGCGCGGGGGTGTGCCGATGGCCACGCCGGTCTTCGACGGTGCCGACGAAACGGAAATCAAGGCGATGCTGCGTCTCGCCGATCTGCCCGAGTCCGGTCAGTTGCAGCTATTCGACGGCCGCACCGGCGAATCGTTTACCCGTCCGGTGACGGTTGGCTATATGTACATGCTCAAGCTCAACCATTTGGTGGATGACAAGGTCCATGCCCGCTCCACGGGACCCTACAGTCTGGTCACCCAGCAACCGCTGGGGGGCAAGGCCCAGTTTGGCGGCCAGCGTTTCGGGGAGATGGAAGTCTGGGCGCTTGAGGCCTATGGCGCGTCCTATACCCTGCAGGAACTGCTGACGGTCAAATCGGATGATGTGCAGGGGCGGACCCGGATGTACAAGAGCATCGTGGATGGCGATCACCGCATGGATGCCGGCATGCCGGAATCCTTCAATGTGCTGGTGAAGGAAATCCGGTCGTTGGGCATCAATATTGAGTTGGAACAGGAATGAGCGGCACCCGCCGCCCATCCAGTGACCCGTGCGCCATGTCGCAGGAGTGACGATGAAAGATCTGCTGAGCTTCATCAAACAACAGGATCAGATTGCGGATTTCGACAATATCCGCATTGGACTGGCTTCCCCGGAGAGAATCCGTTCGTGGTCTTTCGGAGAGGTCAAAAAGCCCGAGACGATCAATTACCGCACCTTCAAACCGGAGCGGGATGGCCTGTTCTGTGCCAAGATCTTTGGTCCGGTGAAGGACTACGAGTGTCTGTGCGGCAAGTACAAGCGCCTCAAGCACCGCGGCGTGGTGTGTGAGAAGTGCGGCGTCGAGGTGACGCAGGCCAAGGTGCGCCGTGAGCGCATGGGGCATATCGAACTCGCCAGCCCCACGGCCCACATCTGGTTCCTGAAATCCCTGCCGTCACGTATCGGGCTCATGCTGGACATGACCCTGCGCGACATCGAGCGGGTGCTGTATTTTGAGTCCTATCTGGTGATCGATCCCGGCATGACGCCGCTGGAACGGGGACAGATCCTCTCCGAGGAGGCCTATCTCGACGCCATTGAAGAGCATGGGGATGAATTCGACGCCCGCATGGGGGCCGAAGCCATCGACCAGATGCTGAAAAGCATCGATCTCCCCAAAGACGCCGTGCGTCTGCGGGAAGAAATGGCCGGGACCAACTCGGAAACCAAGATCAAGCGTTTGTCCAAGCGACTGAAGCTGATCGAATCCTTCGTCGAGTCGGGCAATCGGCCCGAGTGGATGATCCTGAAAGTTTTGCCGGTGCTACCGCCGGAATTGCGCCCCTTGGTGCCGCTGGATGGCGGACGTTTTGCCACCTCCGACCTGAATGATCTGTATCGGCGCGTCATCAACCGCAACAACCGCCTCAAGCGCCTGCTGGAGCTTGCCGCCCCCGACATCATCGTGCGCAATGAAAAGCGCATGTTGCAGGAATCGGTCGACGCCCTGCTGGACAACGGCCGGCGCGGTCGGGCCATTACTGGTTCCAACAAGCGTCCGCTAAAGTCGCTCGCCGACATGATCAAGGGCAAGCAAGGCCGGTTCCGTCAGAACCTGCTGGGCAAGCGCGTCGACTATTCCGGCCGCTCGGTGATCGTGGTGGGACCGACACTCCGCTTGCACCAGTGCGGTCTGCCCAAGCGCATGGCCCTGGAGCTGTTCAAGCCATTCGTGTTCTCGCGCCTGCAACGCCTGGGGATTGCGACCACCATCAAGGCCGCCAAGCGCATGGTGGAACGGGAGGAGCCGCAGGTCTGGGACATGCTGGAGGAGGTGATCCGCGAGCATCCCGTGCTGCTCAACCGTGCGCCGACCTTGCATCGTCTGGGTATTCAGGCGTTTGAGCCCGTCCTGATCGAGGGCAAGGCGATCCAGTTGCACCCGCTGGTGTGCACGGCATTCAACGCCGACTTCGACGGCGACCAGATGGCGGTGCATGTACCGTTGTCGCTGGAAGCGCAGCTCGAAGCCCGCGCCTTGATGATGTCGACCAACAACATCCTCTCGCCTGCCTCCGGGGAGCCCATCGTAGTGCCGACCCAGGACGTGGTGCTGGGGCTGTACTGGATGACCCGTGAGCGCGTCGGCGGCCTGGGTGAAGGCATGGTCTTCGCCGACGTGGCGGAGGCTGATCGGGCCTATCGCAACGGCATGGTCGATCTTCAGGCGCGCGTCAAGGTCCGTTTGAGTGACCGGGTGATCGATGATGCCGGCGACAAACAGGCACGGACCCGCTTGATGGAGACCACCGTTGGCCGGGCGCTGTTGTCGCAGATCTTGCCGGAAGGCTTGCCTTTCGAAATGATCAACCGCGATCTCACCAAAAAATCGGTGGGGGCGGTACTGAATGCCTGCTACCGCCGGGTGGGCTTGAAAGAGACGGTGATCTTTGCCGACCAGTTGATGTACACGGGATTCCACTACGCCACTGTGGCGGGGATTTCGATTGGCGTCGATGACATGGTGGTGCCTGAGGAGAAGACCGAAATCCTGCGTCAGGCCGAGGGCGAGGTGAAGGAAATCGAGGAGCAGTATGCCTCCGGTCTGGTGACCAATGGCGAGCGTTACAACAAGGTGGTGGACATCTGGTCGCGTACCAACGACCAGGTGGCACGCGCCATGATGGACAAGCTGGGTACCGAAGTCGCCACGGATAAGGATGGCAATCAGGTGCGCCAGGCTTCCTTCAACTCCATCTTCATGATGGCCGACTCCGGTGCCCGTGGCTCCGCAGCACAGATCCGGCAGCTGGCCGGCATGCGCGGGCTGATGGCCAAGCCGGATGGCTCCATCATTGAAACCCCGATCACGGCGAATTTCCGTGAGGGGCTGAACGTGTTGCAGTTCTTCATTTCCACCCACGGCGCCCGCAAGGGTTTGGCCGATACGGCGCTCAAGACCGCCAATTCGGGTTACCTGACCCGGCGTCTGGTCGACGTCTCGCAGGATGTGGTCATTCTGGAGCCCGACTGCGGGACTTCCCGTGGCTTGCCCTTGTCCCCCATCGTGGAAGGCGGGGATGTTCTCGAGCCGCTCCGGGAACGGGTGTTGGGCCGCGTGCTGGCAGAATCCATCACTGACCCCGCCACGGGCGAGGTGGTCATCGAAGCCAACACGCTGCTGGATGAAAAGCTGGTTGAGGAAATGGAGCGCCTGGGAGTCGATCGGGTCCAGGTGCGCTCACCCATCACCTGCGAGTCCCGCTACGGGATCTGCGCCATGTGCTACGGCCGTGATCTGGCACGCGGCCATATGGTGAATGGCGGTGAAGCCGTAGGGGTCATCGCGGCCCAGTCCATCGGCGAGCCGGGAACCCAGCTGACGATGCGTACCTTCCATATCGGGGGCGCTGCGTCCCGGGCTGCATCCGTCAATAACGTCCAGGTCAAGCGCAAGGGTGCGCTGCGCCTGCACAATGCCAAGTCGGTGCGTAATCACAAGGGCTCTCTGGTTACTGTATCGCGCTCCGGTGAAATCGGGGTCACCGATGAGTTCGGGCGTGAACGGGAGCGTTACAAGATCCCCTACGGCGCCACCTTGCTGGTCAATGATGGCGATCCCGTGGAAGCCGGTCAGATCGTGGCCGAGTGGGATCCCCACACCCATCCGGTGGTGACTGAAATTGCCGGCCGATTGCGTTTTGTGCAGATGGCCGAGGGGTTGTCGATCCAGAGCCAGGTCGACCAGATGAGCGGCCAGACTCAAGTGGTTATTCTGGATCCAAAGCAGCGTACCGGTGCTGGCCGCGATATGCGTCCCATGATCAAGCTGGTGAATGAAGCCGGAGACGACCTGCATTTCCCGGGGACGACCATTCCCGCCGCCTACTTCCTTCCGGCAGGTGCGCTGGTGTTGATGCAAGACGGCGCCGATGTTCGCATCGGCGATGTCATCGCCCGCATTCCTCAGGAGACAAGCAAGACACGTGACATTACCGGTGGTCTGCCTCGGGTGGCGGACTTGTTCGAGGCCCGCAAGCCCAAGGAGCCGGCAATTCTGGCTGAAGTTGCGGGAACCGTTTCCTTTGGAAAGGACACCAAGGGCAAGCAGCGCTTGGTCCTGACCGATAGCGAGGGGATTCAACACGAGATCCTGGTGCCCAAGTGGCGCAACGTCACAGTGTTCGAAGGTGAATCCGTTGAACGCGGCGATGTGGTGGCTGATGGTGAGCCCAATCCTCAGGACATCCTGCGTTTGCTGGGCGTGGAAGCCCTGGCGGAATATCTGGTCAAGGAGATCCAGGACGTCTACCGCCTGCAGGGCGTCAAGATCAACGACAAGCACATCGAGACCATCATTCGACAGATGCTGCGCAAGGTGGAAGTCGTTGATCCGGGTGATACCCACTTCCTGCAGGGAGAGCAGGTGGATCGTGCGCGGTTGATCGAGGAGAACGATGCGGCGCTGGCTGAGAACAAGCTGGCGGCACGCTGGGATCCATTGCTGCTTGGCATCACCAAGGCGTCCCTGGCCACAGAGTCCTTCATTTCGGCAGCCTCCTTCCAGGAGACCACGCGCGTCTTGACTGACGCAGCCGTTCGCGGCGTCATGGATCCGTTGCGCGGCCTCAAGGAAAACGTCATTGTGGGACGGCTCATTCCCGCCGGAACCGGGCTGGCTTACCACACCCACCGGCGTGAGCTGCGTGGCTTTGGCATGAGTCAGCTGGAGGCTGAACATGCCGCTGCCACCGCCTCTGCGGCCCCACGCCCCGAAGATGTGTTCGAGGATCGGTGAAATCCCGATCCAATTCCACTTGGAGGGGGTGCTGACCCCCTCTTTCTTTTTGTCGGTGCGTCAATTTAGGTTGACAGTCCACCCCCGCATCTCTAAAATTGCGCCTCTTTCATGTCCGGCGGCCCAAGCGCCGACCCTCTTTTTCCGATACGACGAGTGGTTCATGGCAACGATCAATCAGTTGGTTCGCAAGCCGCGTCGCAGCAAGGCAGCGAAGAGTGACGTCCCCGCGCTGGAGCAATGCCCGCAGCGGCGCGGTGTCTGCACACGCGTGTATACCACGACGCCCAAGAAGCCAAACTCCGCGCTTCGCAAGGTGGCTCGCGTTCGTTTGACGAATGGCTTTGAGGTTACTGGCTACATTGGCGGCGAGGGGCACAATCTTCAGGAGCATTCGGTGGTCCTGATTCGTGGTGGTCGTGTCAAGGACTTGCCCGGCGTGCGTTATCACATTGTTCGCGGCAGCCTGGACACCGCAGGCGTCGCCAAGCGTCGTCAGGCGCGTTCCAAGTATGGCGCGAAGCGTCCCAAGAGCTGATTGTTCGGGTTTTGGTCGCCTGCGCGACGGAGTTGAATCATGGCAAGAAGAAAGATTGCAGCCAAGCGGGCCATCCTTCCGGACCCCAAGTACGGAAGTGAGCAGCTGGCAAAGTTTGTCAACATGGTGATGTGCGACGGCAAGAAATCGATTGCCGAAGGCATCGTCTACAAGGCACTTGACGAAGTGAGCCAGAAGCGTGGCGGCGATCCCCTGTCGGTCCTGGATGCGGCGCTGGAAGCAGTGCGTCCAGCAGTTGAAGTGAAGTCGCGGCGGGTTGGTGGGGCCACCTATCAGGTCCCGACGGAAGTGCGCCCGACGCGGCGGACTGCCCTTGCCATGCGCTGGATTATTGATGCGGCCCGGGCGCGAGGCGAAAAGTCCATGGTGCGCCGGTTGGCTGGCGAGTTGCTGGATGCGTCGGATAACCGCGGCACCGCAGTCAAGAAGCGGGAAGAAACCCATCGCATGGCAGAAGCCAACAAAGCGTTCTCCCATTTTCGCTGGTAAGTATCCGTCCCGGATCTAAGGAATTTTCAGGTGGCTCGCAAAACCCCTATTGATCGCTACCGTAATATCGGTATTTCCGCGCACATTGACGCAGGGAAGACCACGACCACGGAGCGCGTGCTGTTCTATACCGGCGTCAGTCACAAGATTGGCGAAGTCCACGATGGCGCTGCCACCATGGATTGGATGGAGCAGGAGCAGGAGCGCGGGATCACTATTACCTCGGCCGCGACCACCTGTTTCTGGAGCGGCATGGGGGCGAATTT
>JBAUIG010000043.1:0-5096 GCA_049682735.1 Candidatus Macondimonas sp.
CCAGCCGCCGCGTCCCGGCCTGGTGCGTGATGCATCCGGCAGCCCCATCGAGATCGAGGTGTGGGAGTTGCCCATGGCGCAGGTCGGTGCGTTTCTCGCCGGTGTGCCGGCGCCGCTGGCCATCGGCAGCGTGGAACTGGCCGATGGATGCTGGGTGAAGGGTTTCGTCTGCGAGGGTCACGCGGTGGCGGGCGCGCACGACATCACGCGCTTCGGTGGTTGGCGTGCCTGGCTGGCGAGTCGGTGAGCGCAATCGATCACAACCGGCCGTGCCCCCGCGCAATTCCGGTGCGGCGGTGATGGTCGCCAGCGACGATCTCGAGAACTGCTGCAGCTTGCCGACCCTGCTGGTGATCAGCGGCGGTCATATCGTCCACGAAGTTCACGTGCCATGGCCGATCACGCCCAGATCGGTGCCACATGGCGGCGGGAGGACAAGTCGCGCGCCGCGCTTGTTGCTGAACAATCCGTAGCACAACGCAAGGAGTTTCAATCCATGGCCGAACGCACCCTTGACGCCGACCCTTATCCCTGGCCCTTCGACGGCGACCTGCGCCCTGAAAACACGGCGTTGATCGTGATCGACATGCAGACGGATTTCTGTGGTGTCGGCGGCTATGTCGACAAGATGGGCTACGACCTGTCGCTGACCCGCGCGCCCATTGCGCCCATCCTTGCCGTGCTCGCGGCCTTTCGCGCCGGGGGCTTCCACATCTTCCATACCCGCGAGGGGCATCGGCCCGATCTGGCCGACCTGCCGGCCAACAAGCGCTGGCGCTCGCGGCGCATCGGCGCCGGCATCGGCGACCCCGGTCCCTGCGGCAGGATTCTGGTGCGCGGCGAGCCGGGCTGGGAAATCATTCCGGAGCTGGCGCCCCTGCCCGGCGAGCCGGTGATCGACAAGCCGGGCAAGGGCTCGTTTTGCGCCACGGATCTCGAACTCATGCTGAATTTGCGCGGCGTGCGCAATCTGATCCTGACCGGCATCACCACCGATGTCTGCGTGCATACCACCATGCGCGAGGGCAATGACCGCGGCTTCGAGTGCCTGCTGGTGGCGGATTGCTGTGGCGCGACGGACCCCGGCAATCACCGCGCGGCGTTGCACATGATCAAGATGCAGGGCGGGGTGTTCGGCGCGGTGGCCGAGTCATCGGCCTTGCTCGCGGCGCTTGGCCGATGAGTGATGCACCGGATTTCCCCAGCCGGATCTTGACCCTGTTTCAGAATGGCGCGTTCGACGTCGCGGCCTGGCATTGGGAGCCATTCCGCGAAGGCGTTGAACAAGTTCCCCTTTATGATGCCGGGCCCGACGGCCCGCGCGCGGCCTTGCTGCGCTACGCGCCGGGGGCCTGCGTGCCCGCCCATACCCATGAAGGCTATGAACACATCCTGGTGCTGCAGGGCGTCCAGCAGGATGAGCGCGGCCACTATGCGACCGGCACCTTGCTGGTCAATGCGCCCGGTTCCTGCCATGCGGTGCAGAGTCCGCTGGGGTGTGTGGTGCTGGCTATCTGGGCGCGGCCGGTGCGTTTTTTGTGAAGGCGGCTGCGCCAGTCTGGGGCGCAGTCGGCCCATGGTGCCAGGAGAGTGCACGCCGTTGCCTGGACGGTATTCTCCCCATGAATTTTTTTCCAAAGTAATCAAATAGTTGAATATTTCTAATGCGCCAAGGATGGAAAATTCAGGGTGGTACGCTCGTTGCATTGTATACAACGATGCATTAAATGGCTGAGGCCGGGGAGGTTGTCATGCTTTTGTTGGATGCCCAACCCGAACCGGTTCGATTCGAACCGGCCACTACCGCGCTGATCCTGATCGACATGCAACGCGATTTTCTCGAACCGGGGGGATTCGGGGAGATGCTGGGCAATGACGTGTCCCTGCTGCGCAGCACCATTGCGCCCTGCAAGGCTTTACTGGTCGCCGCACGGGGCGTCGGGATGATGGTCATCCACACCCGTGAGGGACACCGGCCGGACCTTGCCGATGCCCCACCCGCCAAGATCAGTCGCGGTCATCCGCCCCGGCGCATTGGTGAGGTCGGGCCGATGGGACGCATCCTGATCCGGGGCGAGCCGGGTCACGGCATCATCTCCGAACTAGCTCCTGTATCCGGCGAGCCGGTGATCGACAAGCCGGGCAAGGGGGCGTTCTACCAGACCGATCTGGCGCTGATTCTCGCCAATGGAAAGATTCAGACGCTGATCGTATGTGGCGTGACCACCGAGGTGTGTGTGCACACCACCGTGCGCGAAGCCAATGACCGCGGTTTCAAGTGCATCGTGCCCGCCGACGCCGTGGGCTCCTATTTTCCCGAATTCCAGCAGGCGGCCCTGGCCATGATCACGGCGCAGGGCGGCATTTTCGGCTGGGTATCCGATTCAACGCGAATCCTGGCCGCCTTGAGCCCGAGCTCAGCGGGCTTGTCATCCATTGCCTAAATCTTGGGGGACCTGTCCATGACTGAATCCAAACCCGTCCTGTGGAGCCCCGGCGACTGGAACGCCTTCTTCGGCTTCGGCACCAACATCCTGGTCAACCTGCTCACGCTGACGGCGCTGCTGCGCTACGTCATCAAGCTGCCCGACGACATCGTGTTCGGACGCATCCTGCCGGCCACCGGGCTGATGCTGTTCCTGTCCACGATCTACTACGCCTGGCTGGCCTACAAATTGGCGAAGAAAGAGGGCCGCGACACGGTCTGCGCGCTGCCATCGGGCATCAGCGTGCCGCACATGTTCGTGGTGGTATTCGTGATCATGCTGCCGATCGCGGCCGCCAGCGGCGACCCGATCAAGGGCTGGGAGGCGGGGCTGACCTGGGTGTTCGTGCAGAGCTTCGTGCTCATGGCGGGCGGCTTTGTCGCGCCGTGGATCAAGAAGATCACCCCGCGCGCGGCGCTGCTGGGGGCGCTCGCCGGCGTGTCGATTGCCTTCATCTCGATGAAGCCGGCGCTTGATATATACATGGACCCGGTGATCGGCCTGGTCTGCTTCGCCATCCTGCTGGCGAGTTGGTTCGGTGGCGTGCGCTACTGGAAGGGCATGCCGGCCGGTCTGGTGGCGATCGGCGTCGGTTCGCTGATTGCCTGGGGCGGACTGGCGTTTGGCTTCAACTTCGGCGGCATGAGTCTGGACAAGCTCGGCGCGTCGTTTGCGAGCTTCGGCTTCTCGGTGCCGCTGCCGGCGATCGGCCATGTGTTCGGCGGCTTCGAATACCTCAGTGTGATCCTGGTCACCGCCATTCCGTTCGGCATCTACGATTTGGTCGAGGCCATGGACAACGTGGAAAGCGCCGAGGCCGGCGGCGACCACTTTCCCACCACCCGCGTCATCACCGCCGACGGCGTGGTGAGCCTGATCGGCTGCCTGCTGGGCAATCCCTTCATCAACGCGGTGTACATCGGCCACCCCGGCTGGAAGGCCATCGGCGGGCGCATCGGTTATTCGGCGGCCACCGGCGTGATGGTGCTGATCCTGTCCTGGTTCGGCATTCTGGCGGTGATGATGGCGCTGATTCCGGTGGTGGCCATCTCGCCGATCCTGCTCTACATCGGCATGCTGATCGGCGCCCAGGCCTTCCAGGAAACGCCCAAGAGCCACGCCCCGGCGGTCATCCTGGCGCTGATCCCGCAGGTAGCCGGCTGGGGCAAGCTGATGATCGACAACGCACTCGGCGCCGCCGGCACCAACGCCGCAGCGGTCGGCATCGACAAGCTGGCCGGCACTGGGGTGCTCTACCACGGCCTGGAATTGCTCGGCAGCGGCGCCATCCTGACCAGCCTGATCCTGGCGGCCGTCACGGCCTGCATCATCGACCGCACCTATGGCCGGGCGGCGGGCTTCGCTCTGGCCGGCTCCGTGCTGACCTTCTTCGGGTTCATGCACAGCGAAGCGATCGGTCTGGCGCAGAGCCCGACCGTGGCGGTGGCCTATCTTGCTGTCGCAGGGGTCCTGTATGGTTGCGCGCGCTTGGCCATGCCGGTAGCCAGCCAATCGTCTCTGCTCCCTGATCACGGACTGGAGCAGCCGGCCCTGTGATTTTGCTGCAAGCGATCGATTCATCAAAGAATTGATGGTCTTTGCTTCCGGATGCTTCATGGCACCTTTGATCCCGGCTCCGCCGGGATTTTTTTATCCCGCAGGATGGTGGCGGGGCGGCGAGTGGGCTATAACGCCGCAGAGATGAGGCTCGCAAAGGAGGCGCCGCATGATTCGGCTTTACCAGTTTCCCCCGGCCTACGGCCTGCCCAATGCCAGTCCGTTCTGCATGAAGCTGGAAACCTGGCTGCGCATGACGGGCCTTCCATATCAGCCCTTGCCCGGCGATCCGCGCAAGGCACCCAAGGGCAAGCTGCCCTATATCGAGGATGACGGGGTGCTGCTGGGCGACTCGCATCTGATCCTGGACTATTTGCGCGCCCAATACGGCGTTGATCCCGACGCCGGCCTGACTCCGCCACAGCGCGCGCTGTCCACGGCGGTGACGCGCATGCTGGAGGATCATTTCTACTGGGTGATGCTGCATGGACGCTGGGTCGATCCCCAGGGCTGGAGCGTGACGCGGGAGGTGTTTTTTGGCGGTCTGCCCCGTCCGTTGCGCGATCTGGTGCCCTTGCTGGTGCGGCGCAGCCTGCGGCGCGACCTGCGGGGGCAGGGCCTCGGCCGCCATGATCTGCCGGAGATCCAGAGCTTGGGCGCGGAGGATGTGGAGGCGCTGGCAATCCTGTTGGGCGCACGACCCTACTTCCTCGGCGAACAACCCCGCACCCTGGATGCGGTGGCGCATGCCTTTCTGGCCGGGATGCTGGCTTTCCCCGTCGATGCGCCAGTCAAAGAGGCGATCGCAGCGCATGCCAATCTGATCCATTTCGTTGAGCGCATGAATGCGCGCTTTTATCCCCCCGCTCACGCGGACGCAGGTCCAGTTTGAGTTTGCTTCCTGAGAACACCCCGTTCATTCATCCCGACCGGGTGCGCCGCCTCAATGGCCAGCCCTGGCGGGCGGGACGCTATGTGCTCTATTGGATGCAACAGGCGCAACGGGCGCAGGATAATCCGGCGCTGTTGTTCGCTTGCGGCCAGGCCCAGCGG
>JBAUIG010000044.1:0-4972 GCA_049682735.1 Candidatus Macondimonas sp.
TGGCGGCGGCGGGCCTGGTCACCCCCTGGCTGGCCTCGCTGGGCATGTCGCTGAGTTCGGTGCTGGTAGTGCTCAATGCGCAACGCCTTTACCGTCCGGCAGCGCCCACACTTGCCGCTGGCGTTCCAAGGGTTGCGGTGCAAACGCCATGAATGCCCTGTTTCTGCTCATCCCCTTGAGTCTGGTGCTGGTGGGGCTGGCCGTCGCGCTATTCTTCTGGGCGGTTCACGCGGGCCAATTCGATGACCTGGACAGTCCGGCCTACCGCATCCTGCTGGATGACTCCCTGCCTGCCGAACCGGAAGACAGGACCCCATGAATACCCTGCATTTCGGCTTCATGGCGGCCCTGGTGGCGGGCCTGCTCGGCAGCACCCATTGCCTGGGGATGTGTGGCGGCATCGCCACGCTGGTGGGAAGCGGGAACGGACAGCCCAAGTTCAGTCGCACGCTGGCCTTCAACGCGGGCCGCCTTGGCAGTTACGCCCTGGCCGGCGCCCTGATGGGGGGATTGGGATGGCATTTGGGCACGCCAGTGGGCAGTGCGGCCTGGGGAAACCTGCTGCGGGCCGCGATGGGTGTCCTGATGATCGCCGTCGGACTGCAGGTGGCCACTGGCTGGGGCGGGCTGAGCCGGCTGGAGCGCGTGGGCGTTCCCCTGTGGCGGCACCTGGGCCCCCTCGCGCGGCGCCTCGATCCGCGCCATAGCGGACTGCACGCCTTGGCTTTTGGCGCGCTCTGGGGCTGGATTCCGTGTGGTCTGGTCTACAGCGCCCTGCTGACGGCACTGGTCAGTGGCGGCCCAGGGGCTGGCGCGGGCGTGATGCTGGCCTTCGGGATCGGGACCTTACCGGCCATGCTGGCCCTGGGCTTGCTCGGGCAGCGTCTCCGCCAGGCCTTGTCGGGACAGAAGCTCCGGCGAGCTGCCGGCGGGCTGGTGATCAGCTTGGGCATCTGGACGGTCGCCGGGCCCTGGCTGATGGCCGGCATGGCCGGGCACCACCATCATCCCGAGACGTCAGTGCTCCCCATAGCGGGGCGCGGGATGCATCTGAGTGGAAACTTCGGCGATGTCATGGAGACGGGCGAGATCGAGCACCGTCACGGCGCGCCCATCGACGGCGAGTAGGCCGTCCTGCTGGAACCGGGCCAGCAAGCGACTGACCGTTTCCACCGCAAGCCCCAGATAATTTGCGATTTCCCCGCGCGACATGCTGAGCTGGAAGCGGGTCGCCGAGAGGCCGCGGCGGGCGAAGCGCCCCGACAGTCTGATCAGGAAGGACGCCAGCCGGGCCTCGGCGCTCTTCTTGCCCAGCAACAGCAGCAATTGCTGGTCCTGCTGGATTTCCTTGGACAGCAGGCGCATCAACTGACGCCGCAATCCCGGCACATGCCCACTCAGTTCATCGAGCTGTCCGAAAGGGATTTCGCACAGGCTGCTGTCTTCCAGGCCAATCGCCGAGCAGTCATGGACATCACCAGCAATGGCATCGAGCCCCACCAGTTCGCCGGGGAAATGAAAACCCGTGATCTGCTCGGCGCCGTCCGCACCCAGGGTGATGCTTTTTATCGAACCGGTCCGAATGGCAAAGATCGCTTTCAGCGGATCGCCCTGGCGAAAAAGATGCGCGCCGCGATGCACGGGCGGCATGCGCTGGACCAGATGTTCCAGCCGGCTCAGATCCTCCTCCCCGATGCCATAGGGCAAACACAGTTCGCGCAGACTGCAGGTCCCGCACGCTCGCTTGAAATTCTTCAGTTGGAAGATGGCGCTCATGCGTTGCCCTGAGGGAAATCGGGAAGTTGAGTGATGCACTGGACGCCGGACAATAGGCCTTCCAGCGTTCAATTGATCGGCTCGGACAAGGCGCTTATCGCAAAACATGGATGTAAGCCATGCGCTATTACAGGCCGACACTTGATCCAGGTCAAGCAATATTCCATTTCGGCCACCGATCAAGCAGCTACTGTCAAGGCATCAAGAACCGCCATTGCAGATGCACGGAGCCATCCAGATCAATCCACGCCGCGCCAACAGTCCAACGCGCTTTGGCCGATGAAGGACAAGGGCGCAAGCGAACAAAGAGGCCATGGCATGTGCACAAGGAAACGGTGAGAACAAATCCGGGCCTGCCCCCCAGGGAAGCCTTCAAACCCCGTTGCCTGTCCATCGATCTGGAAGTCGGCATCAAGGATCAACGCATACACCGTTTTGCCGCGATCCGGGGGGATACAGGCGAATCTCTGGTTTACAGCGGTGGCGATCTGGGCACGGCATTGGCGCGGCTTGATGCCATGGCCGAGGGCGCAGCCTTCGTCCTGGGTCATAACCTGATTGCCTTTGATCTCCCTCATCTGGCGGCTGTCCGGCCGGATCTGCGCCTGCTGCAACTGCCCGCCATCGATACCCTGCGTCTGAATCCCCTGGCTTTTCCGCGCAATCCCTATCACCACCTGGTCAAACATTATCGCAATGGCCCGCTGCAGGGCGATCGGGTGAATGACCCGGAACTGGACGCCCGGCTCAGCCTCACCCTGTTTCAGGATCAGCGTGAAGCCTTGCGTCAGACACAACAGCGCGCGCCGGATTTGATGCTCGCCTGGCATGCCCTGACCACCACCCCATCGGACCGCTCCGGTCTGACGGCGTTTTTCGCCTCCCTGCGCGGGACAATGCGGCCCTCCCCCACCCAGATTAAGGCGGCCATCGGGCGATTGTTGACCGGACAGGCCTGTCGCGTTCATGCCGAAACCGCCATTGCCCAGAACGATGCCCCGGGATGGAACCTGGCCTATGCGTTGGCCTGGCTCTCGGTGGCGGGAGGCAATTCGGTGATGCCACCGTGGGTGCGTCATCAATTTCCCGGGGCGGAGCGATTGGTGCGACAACTGCGCGACACGCCCTGTAATGCGCCCGATTGCGCCTGGTGTCGCGAACGCCATGATCCGCGGAAGGAACTGCAGCGCTGGTTCGGCTTTGCGCAGTTCCGCCCGCAGCCCGCCGGCGCCGACGGCCGGTCCTTGCAGGAAGCCATCGTCGAGGCGGCGATGCGCGGTGGGCACGTGTTGGGAATATTGCCGACCGGCACCGGCAAATCTCTCTGCTATCAAATCCCGGCGCTGTCGCGCTACGACAAGACCGGCGCCTTGACAGTGGTGATCTCGCCGCTGGTCGCGCTCATGGCCGACCAGGTGGCCAATCTCGAAGCGCGCGGCATCGGTCAGTGCGCCACCCTCAACGGCCTGCTGTCCATGCCCGAGCGGGCCGATGTGCTGGACCGGGTGCGGCTGGGGGATGTGGCGATCCTGATCATTTCACCGGAGCAATTGCGTAACCATGCCTTGCGCCAGGTGCTGGCGCAGCGCGAGATCGGGGCCTGGGTGCTGGATGAAGCCCATTGCCTGTCCAAATGGGGGCACGATTTCCGGCCGGACTACCGCTATGTCGGGCGGTTCATCCGTGAACGGGCGGGCGAGGAATCCCTGCCGCCGGTGCTGTGTCTCACCGCCACCGCCAAACCGGATGTGGTGGACGAGATCCGTCAGTATTTCCGGGATGAAATGGGCGTTGAACTCGCCGTGTTCGACGGCGGCGCCGAACGCAGCAACCTGGATTTCGTCGTGGTGGAGACCACACCTGCGGGAAAATTCGCCCATATCCACGAAGTGTTGGAAACCGATCTACCGCTGGACCATGCGGGTGGCGCCATCATTTATTGCGCCACCCGGCGCCAGACCGAGGAGCTGGCCGCTTTTCTCCAGCAAAAGGGGCACGAAGCCGCCCATTTCCACAGCCAGGTCCCGCCGGAGACCAAAAAGGACCTGCAACGACGCTTCATCCGGGGCGATCTGCGGGTCATGGTGGCCACCAATGCATTCGGCATGGGCATCGACAAACCCGATGTGCGTCTGGTGATCCATGCCGACCTCCCCGGCTCGTTGGAAAACTACGTGCAGGAGGCAGGCCGCGCCGGGCGCGATCAGCAGCCCGCCCGCTGTGTTCTGCTCTACACTCCGGAGGATGTGGAACGGCAATTCAGTCTGTCCGCCCATGGCCGGCTCTCGCAACGGGAGATCCAGGCAGTCCTGAAAGCGATACGCACCCTTGACCGCAAAAAACGCTTTCAGGGAGAGGTGGTCGCCACCGTGGGGGAAATCCTGGCCGAGGAACAGGAAGGCGACTTCGGGCGTGATCGCGCCACCGAGGACACCCGCGTGCGCACGGCGCTGGCCTGGCTGGAGGAAGCCGGCCTGCTCATGCGCGAGGAAAACCGGGTGCAAATGTTTCCCTCTGCCCTGCGCGTGGCCAACCTGGAAGAGGCCCGCGACCGCATCGAGCAGAAAGTCACGGTCGATGCTTATCGGCCCCAGCTGCTGGCGCTGGCCGAGACGCTTTTCCACAGCGACGCCGACGAGGGCATTTCCACCGACGAGCTGATGGGGATTGCGGGGATGAACGCGGCGCAATTGCGCGCAGCCTTGTGCGACTTGGAACGCATTGGGATCGTCAGCAACGACACCGCGATTACCGCTTTTGTTCATGCCGGCGTGGAGCATGCATCTCGCAGGCGCCTTGAAAGGGCTGCTGCGCTCGAGGCCGCACTGATTGCCGAACTGAGGCAATCCGCCCCGGATCTGGCCAAGGGCGATACCACCTCCCTGCACCTGCGACACCTCGCGCAAGCACTGAAAGACGCCGGCCACAGCGACGCCCTGCCCGAAAAACTCATGGCCTTGTTGCGTGGCCTGGCCGGGGATGGCCAGAACGAAAACAGCGCCATCGGCAGCCTGCGCCTGCGCCGGATCGATCGGGAAAATGTGGCGCTGACCCTGCAGCGTGACTGGTCGGCGCTGGAAAAGACCGCCGAACGGCGCCGCGCCGCCGCCGAACGCCTGTTGGACCATTGGCTCGCCGCCCTGCCACCGGGCGCCCGAGGAACCGATCTTCTCGCCGAGACCACCATGGGCAAGCT
>JBAUIG010000045.1:0-4799 GCA_049682735.1 Candidatus Macondimonas sp.
GGCCGCCGCGATTCTGGTGGGCATGGGGCTCTGGCTCCACAACAAGAGCTATGCGGACCGCTGGCAGCACTATGTCGCCGGCCAGATGCAGGCGGCCCTGGGACGTGGCGGCTTGCGCACCATCGCCCTGGTTTCCTTCCTGGCCGTCTACCGGGAGGCTTTCGAAACCGTGCTGTTCTACCGCGCCCTGTGGGGCCAAGGGCAGCATCAGGCCCTCTTCCTGGGCATGGGCCTGGCGGTGATCCTGCTGACGGTGATCGCGGTGGCTCTGTTCCGCTTCAGCGTCCGCTTGCCGATCCGTCAGTTCTTCAGCTTCAGCGCGGCGCTGATCGGGGTCTTGGCCGTGATCTTTGCCGGCAAGGGCATCGCCGCCCTGCAAGCAACGGGCTGGATTGGCGTCCATCCGGTTGCCTTTGTGAATTTGCCGGTGCTGGGGATCTATCCCACGGCACAGACGCTTTTCTCGCAGATTCTGGTGCTCATGGTGATCCTGGCCGGCATCGGCTACAACCACTGGGGACCACAGCGCCCTGCGGCCGCTAAGACGCCGCGCGTTTCCTGAGCCACGCAGCAAGACTGAGACTCGCGACCAGCCACACCAGAACCGGCCAGTCGCCCCACCGCACATAGGGGGTGGCGCCGGTACGCGGGACAACCTCACCCCGCAACACGCCCACCTCAAATGGGGGAAGCTGACCCTGCACTTGCCCCGTCGCATCGACCAGCGCGGTGATGCCGGTGTTGGTGGCCCGCAGCAAGTCCCTGCCGGTCTCGACAGCCCGCATCCGGGCGATCTGAAAATGCTGGTACGGCGCGAAACTGCGTCCAAACCAGGCGTCATTGCTCACGTTCACCAGCAGTTGCGCCGCCGGTAAGTCACGAATGACTTCACGCCCGAATACGGCCTCATAGCAGATGAACGTGGCCACCGGCAGACCGTGCAATCGCAGCAACTCGGGCTGAGCCTCGCCCGCTCCCAGGTCGCTGTAGGGCATGTCCAGCACCTGCATTTGGTGGCGGATGAAATCAGGCACCGGGAAATACTCGCCGAATGGCACCAGGTGCCGCTTGTCGTAGAACTGGCGATCCAGGCCCAAGGCCAGCACGCTGTTCAAATAAACCCGGCGCTCCGGATCGAAACGAAGCAACCCCAGTATGATCTCGCTGCCTGCCGCGGCGGCGGCGATCTGCAAACGGGTGAGATAAGTTCCTGCCAGCTCATGATAAACCTGTGGCAGTGCGGCTTCCGGCCAGACGATGATCGGGGTGCTGAGCAGCGGCTCGGTCAACGCTTGGTAGCGCTGCAGGATCTGATCGGCCCGATCCTGATCCCACTTGTCTTCCTGGGGAATATTTCCCTGTACCAATGCCACGGCCACCGCCGGGCCCGCTGGCTGGGTCCAGGCGTGGAAGCGCAGCGCAAAACCAGCGGTCCAGACAAAAATGAGCGCAAGCAAAACGCCCAATCGTCGGCGCCCTTGCGCCGTGCGCAGGAATTCCAGGCTGGCAGCGGTCCCAACCAGAAGCGCGCCGAGACCCAACACGCCAAGGAGCGGCGCAAAGCCCGCCAGGGGACCGTCCGTCTGGGTATAACCCACCGCCAACCAGGGGAAGCCGGTGAAAATCCAGGTACGGATCCATTCACCCGCCACCCAGGCCGCGGGAAACACCCACAAGGCCCGACCGGGCGCGCGACCATCCAGCCAAGCTGTCACAGCAGCGACCAGCGCGGGAAACAGCGCCAGAAAACCAATCAACAGCCCCGTCAGCAGCAGCGCCAGGGGCAAACCCGCGTTGCCATGCTCATGGATGCTGACGAAGACCCAGCTCACGCCAAAGCCAAACTGTCCCAATCCAAAGGCATAGCCAATTCCGAAAGCGCGGCGGGGGTCTTGATCCCGCAACAGGAAGAGCAGGCTCCACAGGGCCAAAGGCGCCAGCCAGGCCCATTGCCAGGGCGCAAAGGCGAGCACCAGCACAGCGCCCGCCATCAGTGCCCCCAGCGGACGCAGGAAGCCCTCACGAATCAAGCGCATGCTTTACTCCTCGGCAGGGGAAAGAATGGCGATAAATTGGCGTGGAGATCAGGCGCTTGGCGCCGCCTCATCTGTTTCTGGAAGCACACTGACCTGGACCAGATGGATGCGTCGGTTGTCGGCCCGAACCACCGTGAATTCGTAATGGCCCAGACGCACCCGTTCGCCGCGATGCGGCAGATGGCCAAAGGTGTTCATCAGCAAGCCGGCCACGGTATCGAACTCTTCGTCGGAAAACTGGGCACCCAGCACCGTATTGAATTCCTCGATAGTGGTCAGGCCCTTGACCAGATAGCGATGATCGCTGTGCTGCAGGATATTGTCTTCCTCGCGCTCATCGTGCTCGTCATCGATCTCGCCGACTATTTGCTCAAGCACATCCTCGATGGTCACCAGGCCCGACACCCCGCCATATTCATCCACCACGATGGCGATATGGCTGCGACTGCTCTGGAATTCCCGCAGCAGGACATTGAGCCGCTTGCTCTCCGGGACAAAACTCACCGGCCGCAGTATATCCCGCAGACTGAAAGGGGAGACTCCCGGGCCGCCCGGAAAAAATCGCAGCAAATCCTTGGCAATCAAGACCCCGACCACCTCGTCGCGGTGTTCTCCAATCACGGGGTAGCGGGAAAAACCGGAACTGATGACCTCGGCCAGCAGGCTGGCGAGGTCATCATCGCGGCGCACCACCGCCATCTGCGCGCGCGGGATCATGATTTCCTCGACCTGCATTTCCGTCACGTCGAGCACGCCCTCCAGCATGCCCAGGGTGTTGGCGTCGAACAGGCCGCCTTGCTGACCTTTGCGCAGGATCTGGAGCAGTTCATCCCGGTCATGGGGGGCAATCTGAAGCAAATGAACGAGACGCTCCCGCCAGGACCGAGCGGCGGGAGCGTTGGGACTGGGGCGATCATCGGGGGAAGACATGGACATCCTGTGGTTCATCATGGGTTAGAAGCGGGTTGCCATCGGGCTCGTCGAAATCCTGATAGGGATCACCAAAGCCGAGTTCCCGCAGGATCTTAATTTCCAGCGCTTCCATTTGGCGGGCATCGTCGGCGTCCTGGTGATCATAGCCCAACAAATGCAGACTTCCGTGAACGCTGAGATGCGCCCAGTGGGCACGCAGCGGCTTGCCCTGCGCTTGGGCCTCGCGCGCCACCACCGGTGCGCACAGCACCAGATCGCCGAGATAGTTCCCCGACCAGCCCGGCGGCGAATCAAAGGGAAAGGACAATACATTGGTAGGGCCAGGTTTGTTGCGATAGGCCTGATTGAGGGCAGCCGATTCGGCTTCGTCCGTTACCCGCAAGGTCAAGCCCCCAGCCCGCTCCAGAACGCTCAGGCTGGCCTGGATCCAGCGGCGGAAACTCGCGGGCGCCGGGACACCGCGCCGTCCCACGGCATACTGGATGCCGCAGCGCTCATCAGCCACCCCCCGTCTCCAGTGGGTCGGCTGGTGTTTCCCAGCGGGCATAGGCGTCGACGATTTTCTGCACCAGCGCATGGCGCACCACGTCCTGGCTGGTGAAGAAGGTAAAGCTGATGTCTTCCACATCGCGCAACACGTCCTGCGCATGGCGCAAGCCTGAAGTCGTGTGACGCGGCAAGTCCACCTGGGTGGTGTCGCCGGTGATGACCGCGGTGGACCCGAAGCCCAGACGGGTCAGGAACATCTTCATCTGTTCCACGGTGGTGTTCTGAGCTTCGTCCAGGATGATGAAGGCTTCATTCAGTGTGCGCCCGCGCATGAAGGCCAGCGGGGCCACTTCGATCTGTGCCCGTTCCATCAAGCGCTCGACCTTGTCCATGCCCAGCAGATCATGCAGCGCATCGAACAGGGGGCGCAGGTAGGGATCGACCTTCTGGGCCATGTCGCCGGGCAGGAAACCCAGCCGCTCGCCCGCCTCCACTGCGGGTCGCACCAGCACGATGCGGCGGACCTGGCCGCGCTCCAGGGCTTCCACGGCAGCGGCCACGGCCAGATAGGTCTTGCCGGTGCCCGCCGGGCCGATGCCGAAATTGACATCGTGGGTAAGGATGGCGCGCAGATAGCGCTGCTGATTGGGGCCTCTTCCGCGGATCATCCCGCGGCGGGTGCGAATGGCGATCACGTCCTCGGCGGGCGCATCCTCAGCCACAGGATCGGCCAGACTGGCCGATTGCAGCAGCAGATGAATCTGCTCGGGATTCAGGGATTCCACCAGACTCATGCGGTGCATTTCCTTCAGCAACCATGCGGTCTGGTCGACCTTCTCAGCGTTCCCCAGAATCTGGAAATGTGCGCCACGATTGTGGATTTCAACCCCCAGCCGTCCTTCGATCTGGCGCAGGTGTTCATCGAAACGACCGCAGACCCGGGCCAGACGCAGATTGTCATCGGGTTCGAGTTGCAAGTCGCGGGTGATGCGTTCGGATGCGACGGTTTCAGACATGGGTCACCCCCTCGGACAGGATCGCTTCCGCGCGCAGCGAATTGGGTCTTAACGCGACAATGCGCACGGGGAGCATTTGCCCGATCCACTCGGCGGGACCGGCAAAATTCACCCAGCGATTGCAATCGATACGCCCGGTCAATTCCAGGGGATTCTTGACCGACGGCCCTTCCACCACCACGCGCTGGACCGTGCCCAACAAACCTTCGCCGTACTGGCGACCCAGGGCCAGGATGCGCGTTTGCAGGCGCGCGAGCCGGGCCTCTTTCTCCGCCATGGAGGTGTCATCCGGCAAGGCGGCGGCGGGTGTGCCGGGTCGCGGGCT
>JBAUIG010000046.1:0-9691 GCA_049682735.1 Candidatus Macondimonas sp.
TTGTTGCAACAGATCGATCCGGCCGTCCAGGACAGTGAAACCCTGCTGCGCCTGGCGCTGCGTTCTGCCTTCCAGTAACCGCCATGCCCATTGAACGGGATCGTCTCGTTACCCCCGCGCCGCAAGGCAGCGATGAGGCGGTGGACCGTGCATTGCGGCCGCGTCAGTTGGCCGACTATGTGGGCCAGGCGCCGGTGCGCGCCCAAATGGAGATCTTCATCCAGGCGGCGCGCGGGCGCGGGGAAGCGCTGGATCACGTCCTGCTGTTCGGACCGCCGGGGCTGGGCAAGACCACGCTGGCCCACATCATTGCCAACGAGATGGGCGCCCGGCTGCGTCAGACCGCAGGTCCCGTTCTGGAACGGCCGGGGGATCTCGCCGCCCTCCTCACCCACCTGGAGGCGGGGGATGTCCTGTTTGTGGACGAAATCCATCGCTTGCCGTCAATCGTGGAAGAAATACTCTACCCGGCGCTGGAGGATTACCAGCTCGACATCGTCATCGGCGAGGGGCACGCCGCTCGTTCCATCAAGCTCGACCTGCCGCCCTTCACGCTGGTGGGGGCCACCACGCGGGCGGGCCTGCTGTCGTCCCCGTTGCGTGATCGCTTCGGCATTGTGCAGCGCTTGGAATATTACGAGGCCGCCGACCTGACCCGGATTGTGCTGCGGTCGGCCCGCCTTTCAGGGGTGCCGGTGACCGACGAGGGCGCAGCGGAAATCGCCCGCCGTGCCCGCGGCACCCCCCGCATCGCCAACCGCCTGCTGCGCCGGGTGCGCGACTTCGCTCAGGTGCGCGGGGATGGCACCGTGGATCTCACCATCGCCCGCGCTGCGCTGGACATGCTGGAGGTTGATGCCCATGGGCTGGATGTGCTGGACCGCAAGCTGTTGGGTTGCCTGATCGAGCGCTATGACGGCGGTCCGGTGGGCCTGGAAAGCCTGGCGGCGGCGCTGGGGGAGGACAAGGGCACATTGGAAGAAGTGATCGAACCCTACCTGATCCAGGAGGGCTTCCTGCAGCGTACCGCTCGCGGGCGGGTGGCGACTCCCCGCGCCTTGCGTCACTGGGGACGTGAGGATGCCCCCGGCCTGGCATCCGACCTGTTCGGTCCAACCTGATCCACCATGTTCAGGATCCGCGCTATCCGTTACCGTCCCCGCTCCATTCTCCGCCTGATCTTGGTCAGTTATCTGGTGGTGCTTACCCCGCCGGTATTGGCCATTGTGTTTGCGGTTGGCTATCTTGAGGTCTTGTTCTCTCAGGGTCGCACCGCTGTCTATGACTCGGTGCGGGCGGCACAGAATGGCCGCGCCCTGGTTGAACAGGTGACGGCTATGGAACGCAGCGCCCTGCAATCCGTGGCCTTGGGCGACAGCGTGTTTCTGGAGTCCTACCTGCGCAGCCGGGCGAGTCTGCTGGGCAGCCTGGAGGCGTTGCATCCCTTGCTCCGCTACCCGGAATTTGCAGGCCGGGTGGAGAGGTTCCGGGATCATGAGACAGCGATCACTGATCGCCTTCAGGATGCAACCCTGCTGCCGACAGTGGAGGCTCTGGCCGCCGAATTCGATGGCTTGCGTATCCAGGCCCGGGACATTCTGGATCAGAGTTCGCTTGTCATCGATCAGGAAGTGCGGTCGATCCAACAACAAAGTGACCAGGCACGTCGTACCATCATCGGAATCGCCGCAATTCAATTGCCCTTGGCCCTCTTGTCCGCCCTGCTGTTCACGCTGCTGATCGGCCGTCCTTTGCGTCAGTTGCGCCGAGCCATCGAGGCACTCGGAGATGGCCTGTTCACCCGTCCCATCCGCATCCAGGGCCCCCAGGATGTGGCGGGGGTGGGGCAGCGACTTGATTGGCTACGGCAGCGTTTGGTCGATCTCGAAGAACAAAAGGCGCAGTTCCTGCGGCAGGTATCTCACGAGCTGAAGACCCCGCTTACTGCCATTCGCGAAGGCGCGCAACTGCTTTCCGATGACATTGCCGGCCCACTGAATGACGCGCAACAGGAGATCATGGAAATACTTTCCCGCAATGCGCTGCACTTGCAGCTATTGATCGAGGATATGTTGAATTTCAACATGGCTCGCAGTCATCGGCCAGCGCTCAACCCAAGGCCCTTGAACCTGGCTGCCCTTATAGCCCGCTTGTTGCAGGACCACAAACCTGCGCTTCTCAGAAAAAATGTGCAATTGGAAGCTGACCTACGCCCGTTGCACTTGGTCGCAGACGAAGGTAAATTGAGAACCGTTCTTGATAACATGGTTTCCAATGCAGTTAAATTCTCCCCGCGCGGTGGCGTAGTGCATGTAGACTGCGCCCAGCAGGGTGCCGAGATCTGGATTGATGTGCGTGATGAAGGCCCCGGCATTCCCGAGGAAGAGCGGGAGCGCATCTTTGAGGCCTTTTTCCAGGGAAAGAGCGCACTTTCCGGAGGCAGTGTGATCAAGGGGTCGGGAATCGGATTGGCCCTCGCACGCGAATATGCCCGCGCCCATGGTGGGGAAATCGAAGTGCGGCCATCCGACACCGGCGGGGCCTGGATGCGCTTGCGCATACCGGGGGGGAGCCAGGGATGACGTTCCACCGGTTTCTGGTGCTGGCGTGGTGTGTCATCTGGCTGGGCGGGTGCACTGCCATTTCCCGTGACAATTACACCCATCCTGTGGTGATTCCGGTTGCGGTGGGTGGGGCCCGGCCAGCGATGCGCGAGTGGATCGAGCGCTATGCTGAACTAACTGCCCTGCCGACAACCCAGGCGCGCCTGCATTATCGGCAGCGGCGCAAGGAATTGACCACCTACGAATGCGGGGAAGGGGCGATCGAAATTCTGATGCTGCTGACGCGTCCTGATCTTGCGTCTGATCTGAACTTTGCGGATAACCGAGGGCTCTTGGCGGGTTGCCAAGACCAACCCGGATGGGAGGGCTCGGATACCAGCATTTTGGCTCCTTTATTGCATAATCATGCAGCCCTGATGGCACAGCAGGCTGCGCGAGAGCGGGCTTCGTCTCAGGAGTTAACGGAGCTACGCCGTCAATTAAAGGCTTTGAAAGAAATCGAGCGCTCACTGCAGCGCTGATTTCGGCTTTATTTAGGTCATATATTACAAAAAATTCCCTGAGGCCTTGCTGGATCCCATGTCTAATCCTGCCCGCATCCTGCTTGTTGACGACGATGTGAGCCTGCTGCGCCTTCTATCCCTGCGTCTTGAGGCGGGGGGGTTTGAGGTGCTACCTGTTGATAGTGGCGATATAGCACTTGCGCGCTTGCCGGGTTTTCGTCCTGATCTGTTGATTACCGATTTGCGGATGGATGGCATGGACGGGCTGGCGCTGTTCGAACAGGTCCACCGCCGTCACCCCTTTTTGCCTGTCATCATCCTGACCGCACATGGCACCATTCCGGACGCGGTGCAGGCCACCAAGCGCGGCGTTTTCAGTTTTTTGACCAAGCCCTTCGAGAGCCGGGAATTGCTGGATCAGATTCGTCAAGCTTTGGATCAATCCCAGATGAATGCGGCCATGTCGGGATCCGGCGACGATCAGCAATGGCGCGCTGGAATCATCACCCGCAACTCGGCCATGGAGGATTTGCTGGCTCGGGCATACCGCGTTGCCAAGGGAGATGCCAGTATCTTCATCGAAGGCGAAAGCGGCACCGGCAAGGAATTACTGGCCAAGGCCATTCATCGGGCAAGTGCACGCGCAGCCGGGCCCTTCATTGCGGTGAATTGCGGCGCCATCCCGGAAAACCTGCTGGAATCTGAATTGTTCGGTCACCGCCGGGGCGCTTTCACAGGGGCGGTGCAGGATCATCAGGGCTTGTTTGTCTCCGCGAACGAAGGAACGCTGTTTCTGGATGAAATTGGGGATATGCCGCTGCCGCTGCAGGTCAAGCTGTTGCGTGTCCTGCAGGAACGCGAGGTGCGGCCGGTCGGGGCGCCGCGGGTAATCCCGGTCAAGGTCCGCATCGTGTCGGCGACCCATCGCACGCTGGAAGCAGAGATGAAAGCGGGCCGTTTTCGCGAGGATCTCTATTACCGCCTCAATGTCGTCACCCTGTCCCTGCCGCCCTTGAATCAGCGCCGCGACGACATTCCGCTGCTGGCCGAGTACTTCCGGGAGCAGCTCGCGCAACGCTACCAGAAGCCGATCAACGGCTTTTCCCGGGAGGCGATGGAAGTCATGATGTCAGCGGATTGGACCGGCAATGTACGTCAGCTCTACAACGTGGTGGAGCAAGCGGTGGCCTTAAGCCCAGGACCGCAGATTCAGGCCACTTTGCTGCAGGATGCCATCAAGGATCGAATCGATGACATCGTCCCTTTTGCCGATGCGCGGCGCCAATTCGAGCTCGATTACCTGGTCGGTTTGCTGCAAATGACACGCGGCAACGTGACCCAGGCGGCGCGTCTTGCCGGTCGCAATCGGACCGAATTCTACAAGTTGATGCACCGGCATGCATTGGATCCGGCACAATTCAAGGATTGACCGTCTGTCTTCATTGTGAGACAGATCATTTCCCATGGAAATCATGGATTTCCTCATTGACGCTCTCTTTGATGTCGCCGTTTGACGTCAGCAGCGCCCTGCCCCATCTCGATGTTGCGGTTCGAAGTGTCACCAATTTCTTTCTAACCTATTGAATATATTTTAAAATTAAAAGGTGGCTTGAAAATTGACGTGTCCAGCCTGATGACGGACCAGATCCGAATCGTTCCGTCATCGTGGTTTGCCACTGTGCGCGCGAAAAGTGCTTACAGAGGCTGTTCAGACTCCCCCCTTTTTAGCCCCCGCACGCGGGGGTTTTTTTGTCGCGCATGCCAACTTCTTGGCCAAGCTTTAATCAGACGATGGTCGCCATGACATTGACCGCGATTCTGTTTATATTGAGCTCGGTTGTCAGTGTGGTCCGATCCGGGGATCTGGCGGAGCAAAAATTGAAATCCCCCGAGTTTTCCTGGCCCGTCCGGGTGTATTACGAAGATACCGACGCGGGTGGGGTGGTTTATCATGCCCGCTACCTGAACCTTCTGGAGCGGGCACGCACGGAATGGCTGCGCAGCCTGGGAGTGGAACAGGATCATCTGCTGGCTGAATCGGGCCTGCTGTTCCTGGTCAGCCGCATCGCAGTGGACTACCTGCGCCCGGCCCGTTTCAACCAGCAGTTGCAAGTGACGGTACGGGCAATGTCATCCAGCGGCGTGCGCATGCCCTTGCTGCAGGAAGTGCGTGACCTTGCGGGCGGGATCCTTTGCCGCGCCGAGGTCACCGTGGTCTGTGCCCGCGCCCATGACCTGAAGCCCGTCCGTCTGCCCCGTTTTCTGACTGAGGAATTGTCCGATGGACTCCGCTAGCCCTGAGATGTCGATTGTTTCCTTGATCCTGCATGCCAGCGTGCTGGTACAGATGATCATGGCTTTGTTGCTGATCGCTTCCATTTATTCGTGGTATGTGATCTTCCAGAAGCGCGCACAGCTGGCCAACGCCCGGCAGCTCAGCCGCAGTTTCGAGGACCGTTTCTGGTCGGGCATGGAACTGGGAGAATTGTTCCGCCAGACCAGCCGGGAGCGTGTGCGGGAGGGCCTGGCAAGTCTCTTCGTGGCTGGTTTTGGGGAATATGTGCGCTTGCGCCAGCAGCCCAATCCCAGCGCCGAGGAATGTGTGGAAGCGGCTACCCGGGCCATGCGTGCCGCGCAGTTGCGGGAAACCGAGCGGCTGGAAGAGCATCTGCCCATGATGGCGACCATCGGTTCAGTCACGCCCTACGTGGGTCTGTTCGGCACCGTGTGGGGCATCATGCATTCCTTCCAAGGGCTGGCCAAGGTGCAGCAGGCCACCTTGAGCATGGTCGCACCCGGTATTTCCGAAGCCCTCATTGCCACAGCCATGGGCCTGTTCGCGGCCATTCCTGCGGTCGTGGCCTATAACCGCTATGCCTCACAGATCGGCAGCCTGATCAGTCAGATGGATGGGTTTCGCGACGAGTTTGCCAATATTCTGCAGCGCAATCTGTCCACACCCAGCGAAGGCAGCCGCAAGATCGTCGGTGGCGATGCCCCCTGAACCTCTGCCACAGGAAATCCCGCCATGGCGCAATTAACGGGCAAGCGCGGCTTGATGGCCGAAATGAACGTCGTACCCTACATCGACGTGATGTTGGTGCTGCTCATCATTTTCATGGCCACCACGCCGTTGTTGTCGCGGGGCGTGCAGGTGGATCTGCCGCAGGCGGATGCCAAGCCATTGACCCTTGAAGATCTCGAGGACAAGAAACCCGTTATTCTCAGTGTTGATGCCGAAGGCCAGATGTTTCTCAACCTGGTGGACGGTGGAGAGTCGGCGGTTGACGAAGCGACCATCCTGTCGGAGGTGGGGGCGGTTCTGGCCGAGCGCAAGGACAATCCCGTCCTGGTGCAAGGCGATCATTCCGTCGACTATGGGCGCGTGGTTCAGGCCATGGTGTTGCTGCAGCAGGCGGGTGCGCCCAATGTCGGCCTCATGACCGATCCGCCGCCCGAGTCCGACCGGCGGCGCTGATGGCAGAACAGGAACCGCTGCGCCAACCCCCGGTCAAGCGCCCCCAGGGCCGCTATCTGGGGTTTTCTATCGGCTTGCATGTGCTTTTGGTGGTGATCCTGGCCGTGGCCACGCTGCTGCCGCGATCGCGTCCGGTGCAGCCATCCGGGGGCACTATCATCCAAGCGAATCTGGTCGACATGCGCGAGGTCAATCGCCAGCAGCAGAGCCGCCGCGAGGCCCAGCTCGCCGAACAGCGCCGCCAGGAAGCCGAGCGCCTCCGCGAGGCGCGAGAAAAACAGGCACAAGCCGAGGCGCGAGAACGAGCAGCGGCGGAAGCCGAGGCGGCCAAGCAAAAAGCCCAGGAAGACGCCAAAGCTGCAGAAGCCGCCAAGCGCAAGGCCGAGCAGGAAGCCAAGGCGCAGGCTGATGCAGCCAAACAGAAGGCAGTAGCCGACAGCAAGGCGAAAGCCGACGCGGCGGCCAAGGCAGAAGCGCAGAAGAAGGCAGCGGCCGAGGCGGCGAAGAAGAAGGCGGATATCGCCGCCAAGGCTGAAGCCCAACAGAAGGCTGCGGAGGCGGCGAAGCAAAAGGCAGTTGCCGACAGCAAGGCCAAGGCCGATGCGGCGGCCAAGGCTCAGGCCCAAGCGGAAGCCAAAGCAAAAGCGGAAGCCAAAGCAAAAGCGGATGCCGAAGCCAAGCGCAAAGCCGAGGCGGATGCCAAGGCCAAGGCGGAAGCCGACGCCAAGCGCAAGGCAGAAGCGGAAGCCAAGGCGAAGGCCGATGCGGAGGCAAAGGCGCAAGCAGCCGCTGAGGCCGCGGCCAAGGCCAAGGCGGATGCTGAGGCCAAGGCGCGGGCGGCCGAGCAGGCGGCGCGCGAGGCGGCAATGCGTGCGGAACTGGCGAAAGAACAGGCGGCGCGTGATGCGGCCATGCGCGCCGATTTGCTGTCCCGCTATGTCGGTGCGGTGTCGCAAGCGGTGAAGCGCAATTGGCTGCGCCCGCCGGCGGCCGATAGCCTGGGCAGTTTCAAGTGCGAGTTGCGTGTCTCGCAGACGCCAACGGGCCAAGTGATGAGTGCGCAAGTCGTCAAGAGTTGTGGCGATCCGATTCTGGATCGTTCGATCGAGCAGGCGGTTTTCCGAGCGTCACCGCTTCCCGCGCCACCGCCGGAATTGGTGGATCAGACGCGTGATTTGATTTTTCTCTTCAAACCCTGAGAGGGAACATGATGCGTGTGTTGAAATGGTGGCACGTGGGCCTGATGGCATTGCTGGCGGTGACAACTTCGGCTTTCGCTGAGCCGCTGCGGATTGAAGTCACCGAAGGCGTGAGCAGTGCGCTGCCGGTGGCCATTGTGCCCTTTGCCGGCGCAGCACAGGCTCCTGGCACACCGGTGAGCGCCATCGTCAATGCCGATCTGGCGCGCAGTGGTCGTTTCAACACGCTGGCGACAGCGGAAATGCCTCAGCAGCCCAGCAGCCTTGAGCAGATGAATATGCCCGCGTGGCGCACCACCGGGGTGAACTACGCCGCCATTGGTCAGGTGATTCCCCAGGGCGCCGGCAGTTACATGATCCGCGTTGTGCTGGTGGATGTGCCGCGCGGTCAGCAATTGGCAGCATTCCAGGTGCCGGCCACGGCAGACGACATGCGCAGCGCGGCCCACCGGGTCAGCGACCTGATCTATGAACAATTGCTGGGCGAGCGCGGCGCCTTCAATACCCGCATCGCCTATGTCAGCGTGCCCAATCGGCCGCGCATTGGCCAGCCTGCGGAATATCTGTTGATGGTGTCCGATGCGGATGGGGAGAACGGCCGCACCGTGCTCAAATCAAAGGAACCGCTGATGTCGCCGGTGTGGTCGCCGGATGGCCGGCAGCTGGCCTATGTGTCCTTCGAAAGTGGCCGCTCGCAGGTCTTTTCCCAGGACCTGGCAACGGGCAAGCGCCGCCTGCTGTCGTCCAGGCCGGGTATCAATGGCGCGCCCAGCTGGTCGCCGGATGGGCGGCAGATGGCGTTGGCACTGTCGGATGGCGCCAACACCCATATTCACCTGCTGGACCTCGAGAGTGGCGGCTTGCGCCAGCTCACCCAGGGCGCGGCCATCAACACCGAGCCGACCTGGTCGCCGGATGGCAGCAAACTGGCCTTTACCTCCGACCGCGGTGGGCGCCCGCAGATCTACGAGCTGGACGTCGCCACAGGTCAGAACCGCCGGCTGACCTACCAGGGTAACTACAATGCCCGCGCCCGCTACAGCCCGGATGGCAAGTCGATCGTCTTCATCCATGGGGGAGGCACGTTCCGGATTGCCGTGCAGGATTTACAGACGGGGGCATTCCGGGTCTTGAGTCCAGGACCGGAAGATGAATCGCCCAGCTTCGCGCCCAACGGGGCCATGATAATCTACGCCAGTCAGTACGGGGACGCTGGCGTATTGTCCACCGTATCCTTCGACGGCAAGGTGCGCCAGCGTGTGGCCGGCAGCGGGGATATCCGGGAAGCGGCCTGGTCGCCGTATCGGCCCCGTTAACATCAGGCTCTGGTAGGGAATGGCAATGAAGATATTTTGGAGTGAATCGACCATGCGGCAGCTTTCCAAATGGATGGTGGTGGGGGGAATGGTGTTGGCTCTGGCGGGTTGCGCCGGCAGTTCCAAGAAGGAAACAAAGGGCGGTGCGGGTGGTGAATGGGCGGCTGCAGCGGGCGGCGCCGAAACCAGTCCCTTGGCGGATGGCGGTGGCTTGAGAGGCGATGAGTGGGGTGCGGTGGAAGGCGTGACGGCGGGCAACAGTGGCTATGGATCCCCTACGGATCCACGCGCCGGCGCCCTGCAGTCCCAGGTGATCTATTTCGAATATGACAGCAGCGTGGTGGCTCCCCAGTACCAGGAAGTCGTCCGTGCCCATGGCGAATACCTCAAGAAAAACCCCAATGTCCGGGCCAATCTGGAAGGGCATACCGATGAGCGGGGGTCGCGAGAGTACAACATCGCGCTGGGGCAGCGTCGCAGCGATGCGGTGATGAATCTGCTCATCACCCAAGGCGTTTCGGCTTCCCAGCTGTCTCCAGTCAGCTTCGGTGAGGAAAAGCCGGCGGTTTATGGCAGTGGTGAGGATGCCTGGTCAAAGAATCGCCGGGTCGAGGTGCGTTACGCGCCCTGA
>JBAUIG010000047.1:0-3105 GCA_049682735.1 Candidatus Macondimonas sp.
GAGCCCGCCGGCGAATTTCGACAGCATGGCGTTGTCCTTGACCGCGCCATAAATGCCGCTCAAGTCATCCGGCACCGTGGTGAGGTAGCACGAGGAGAGCTGCGGCCGGGTGGTGCCGGCATTGAACAGCGTCGGGGTGGAACACATGAAGTCGAAGGACGACAGCAGTTCGTAGAACGCGATCGCCCGCGCCTCGCGATCCACCTCGTTCAAGGCCAGTCCCATGGCGACGCGCATGAAAAAGGCCTGCGGCAGTTCGTAGCGCACGCCGGCCTCATGCAGGAAATAGCGGTCATAAAGCGTTTGCAGGCCGAGAAAAGCGAACTGGTCGTCACGCTCCGGCCGCAAGGCGGCCCCGATGCGTGCCAGATCGAATTCGGCCAGCCGCGCGTCCAGTCGGCCCAGCGCGATGCCGCGCTGGATGAACGCGGTGAAGTAGGGGGGGTAAAGGCTTGCCATTTCGGCGGCGGTGGCCTGGGTCGCGGTGCCGATGAAGCCCAGCGCTTCGCGGCGCAGCTGGTCCAGCAACAAGCGAGCAGCGACCACGCCATAGTGCGGCTCGGTCTCGACCCGCTGGCGCGCGGCCAGCACCAGGGCCTGGGCGACTTCCGCCTCGGTCACGCCGTCATAGAGATTGCGCAGGGCCTCCTGCAGCACCGGCTCGGGCGCGACATCGCTCAAACCCCGGCAGGCCTCGGCGACCAGTTGGGCAAGCCGCGCCACATCCAGTGGACTGCGCCGGCCATCCGGATGCGTCACGGTGAGCGACGGCTGCGCCGCGGGCGTGGTGGTCTCACGGGCGGCGCGCTCCTGGGCCCGCGCCTCGCGGTAGAGCACATAGGCGCGGGCGATCTTGTGGTGACCCTCGCGCATCAGCGCCAGCTCCACCTGATCCTGGATATCCTCGATGGGAATGCTGCCGCCGCCCGGCAGGCGACGCGTCACCGCTTGGGCCACCTGAACGGTCAAATGGGCCACGCTGTCGTGGATGCGCCGACTCGCTGCCGCCGGGCCGCCTTCCACGGCCAGAAACGCCTTGGTGATGGCGACTGAGATCTTGCCGGCATCGAAGGGCGTCAACTGGCCGTTGCGGCGGATCACCTGATGATGGCCAGGTGCAGGTTCATGGGGGTGGGGCGTGTCATCGGCCGAGGGGTCGATGAATGTCACGGCGGATGGAGCGGGGCGTGATGAGATGGGGAGATGCGACATGGTTCCCTCCTGGCGGTCTGCGGGGAGGGACCCGCGCGCGGATTCGGCAGGGCGCGCTGACTCGACCGGGGCGAGGCGGACAGCCCTGCCGGAAACCTTTGACGCGAAGGTCCCGACGTGTCACCGGAGGCATTCGGGCTCGAGCGATTGCTCATACCGTTGCGCGACAGCCCCGGATTCTCACCGGGTTCCCCTCTGCAAACCCAAGATGTGGTTTGCGACGGATGACGGGAAACAATATATGGTGTTTTAGTGCGACAGGCAACCGTCATGTTCGGGGCGTATGCCTGGCGATGACCAGCAATCTTGCGCTGATCCCAAAGGCCGGGCATTCCCGGGCCAGGCACCCGTTACGCCTACTTCAAGGTTTTCTGCAAGCTCCGAAAAGTGGAATTCATGGGGCAGATCACATCAACACCTGCGCTCAGCCCCAGCCCGCGAAGCGGACGTCGGCTGCCGCGCATTGTTCGCTGCCGCGCTAGGGATCACCAAGTGGATCTATGAAGAAAAGACCATGCAGGGCGTCTTGGGTGGCGCCATCGGTCTCGCCCTGCGATTGCAAAGAAATCGTCCACGAACGCTCGGCTCATGCCGGGCTGAGCATTGATTCGATTCGGCTCCGCAATGATCCAAGCTGCGCAACGCGCGTTCAGGAATGCTGGCGCAGTCTGGCGTTGGTCTGGCCGGCCGCACCCGCGAAATGCACGTCAGAACGACCAGATGAGCCGTTCTCGTTGGATTTCATGGAATCTCATCCATGACGCCGCATCACGCTTCCACCACCGGAATCTTGCCGATGCGGGCCTGCCAGATTCTGGGCGCGGTGGCGTGAACCGATTCACCCTGGGCGTCCACGGCCACGGTCACCGGCATGTCCACGACCTCGAACTCGTAGATCGCCTCCATCCCCAGCTCCGGGAAGGCTTTGACCTCGGCGTGGCGGATGGCCTTGGAGACCAGATAGGCCGCGCCGCCAACCGCCATCAGGTAGACGGACCGGTTGTCCTTGATGGCGGCAATCGCGGCCGGGCCGCGCTCGGACTTGCCGATCATGCCGAGCAAGCCGGTCTGTTCCAGGATCGTCCGGGTGAACTTGTCCATGCGCGTGGCCGTGGTCGGGCCGGCGGGACCCACCACTTCGTCGCGCACCGGATCAACCGGACCGACGTAGTAGATGAACTTGCCCTTGAGGTCGACCGGCAACGGCGCGCCCTGGGCGATGAGGTCGGTCATTTTCTTGTGGGCGGCGTCGCGACCGGTGTACATGCGGCCGGACAGGAGCAGGGTCTCGCCGGATCGCCAGGTGGCGACTTCCTCACGCGTCACAGTGTCCAGGTTGACACGGCGGGCGCCGCCCACATTCCAGGTGATCTGTGGCCAGTCTTCCACGCGCGGGGGTTGCAGTTCGGCGGGCCCCGAGCCATCGAGCACGAAATGGGCATGGCGCGTGGCGGCGCAGTTGGGGATCATCGCCACCGGCAGATTGGCGGCGTGGGTGGGGTAGTCCTTCACCTTCACATCCACCACGGTGGTGAGTCCCCCGAGGCCCTGGGCGCCGATGCCCAGCGCGTTCACCTTGTCATAGATCTCCAGTCGCAATTCCTCGGCCCGGTTGGCAGGTCCGCGCGCCATCAGGTCCTGGATGTTCACCGGCTCCATGAGTGATTCCTTGGCCAGCAGCATGGCTTTTTCCGCCGTGCCGCCGATGCCGATCCCCAACATGCCCGGCGGGCACCAGCCGGCGCCCATGGTGGGTACGGTCTTCAGGACCCAGTCGACGATGGAGTCGGACGGGTTGAGCATGACGAACTTGGACTTGGCCTCCGAGCCGCCGCCCTTGGCGGCCACCTGTACATCGACCGTGGCGCCGGGCACCAGTTGCATGTGGATTAC
>JBAUIG010000048.1:0-4293 GCA_049682735.1 Candidatus Macondimonas sp.
GGCCAGATCGTGAGCGATACCTCATCCAGCGCGCGGACTTCCGTATCCCCGGCCTTGAAGCGGCGGGTGATGCCACGCAGCTCCAAAAGCGGTGTGGGGGCCATGATCAGCGGCCGATGCGGGGCGCTGGCCCGGCGGCTTTTGCGGCGGGCGTGATGCTGGGGTTCGCCAGCGCGACTTCGTCACCGGGCTTGAGTCCGGCGCGGATTTCGACCTGGGTGCGCGTGATCAGCCCAATCTGCACCACGGTGGGGATCAGGCGACCATCGACATGGCGCTGGACCTCATAGGCTTCCCCTTGCGCCGTATCCTGCTCCGGCCGCCGCCGTCCCAATGCCGCTGCGGGGATCACGGGCACGTTCTCGGCGCGCGCGACATGGAAGAACATCTGTGTACTCATGCCATTCATGAGCTGGCCATCGCGGTTGTCGACATCGGCCAGTACGTTGTAGAGCACCACGTCATTGATGACTTCCGGCGAAGGCAGGAGCTGGCGCACCACCGCCTGCCAGCGCCGCTCCAGTGATCCCAGGGTGGTGAAGGACACCGCCATGCCGGGTCGCACCCGCGGCACATCCGCCTCGGCCACCTGCGCGCGGACCGTCATGGTGTTGAGGTCGGCGATTTGCAGGATCACGGGCGCGGTCTGATTGGCATTCAGCGTCTGGCCCTCACGGGCGGTCTGGCTCGCCACCGTGCCGTCCATGGGCGCGTAGATCTTGGTGTAGCCGAGATTGGTTTCGTCCCCTGCCAGGGTGGAGCGCGCCTCGTCGATCTGGGCCTTGAGCGAGGCGGCCCGCGCCTCGGCCACACGCAGGGCGGACTCGCTTTCCTCCAGTGCTTCCCGGCTCACGGCACGGGCCTCGATCAGCTGGCGATTGCGATCCCGCACCTGGCGGGCGTAGACGATCTGGGCGTTCTGTTCGGCAAGCTGTGCAGTGAGCGAGTTGAGGCGCGCCTGGTCCGCCGCCACGCGGGAGGCATAGATGCGCGGGTCTATCTCGGCGATGAGCTGGCCGCGCGTCACCTTGTCGCCGATTTCCACATGCAGCCGGCTGAGCTGGCCCGAGACCTGGGCGCCGACATCGACGTACTCCTTGGGCTCCAGCTTGCCCTGGGCGGTGATGAGTTCCTCCAGGTCCGCCCGCTCGACCCGCACCAGCGGCAGATCAACCGGCTTGACAGCGCGCCAGGTGTGAATGCCATAAGCAGTGATGGCGAGAAGAGCGGCGACAAGCAGGGCCACGATGAGTCGACGGGTGAATAACGTCACGACAAGCCTTTGGATAGCGGAATTCTTGAATGCCCCTGGCGGCTGGTGAGGCGTGTGACTTGGATGTGGGTGTGAGATCAGCTTTGGCTGGAAATGTATGGAGAACCGGCCATTCGACTCATGCGACCTGATTCGGTTCCCTGCACTTTGATTCAATCACCACCGCTCCAGCGGCAAGCATCGCTCAACCGGCTATTACCGCTCCAAAGGCATGGCTCAAGCCGAGCAAGACAAAGTGGGCTCCAGCATGCGGAGCAGCGCTGACAGCCGGCATGTGTCTGCTGCAGCCACTGATGACGATATCCGTGATCAGTGGGAAGGATTGCATCGTTCGGCCGCAGATTCCGTGCCCCACACCAGGCGAGGATGAAGGTGGGGATTGAGGTGAATAGCCGGCTGTTGGCGCCAATTCCGTTGGCTGCCGCAACCGGCATTCGCTCCTTGGCCCATCAGGATGCTTGTCGCCAATCCTGGGCATGTGTTCGGGTTCTGACGAAATCCAGGATCAATTGCGCGGCGGCCTTGTGACCACCGCCCTGACGCAGCGTGGCGCTGTAGGTTTTGGCGTTTTGTTTGTAGCGATCGTTGCCGAGTACGCTGTAGACCGTCTGCCGGATCGAATCTGGCGTCAGCTCTTTTGGCATGGGCTGGGCCACACCAATTTTTTTCAGGCGCCGCATATTGAAGGCCTGTTCGATTTGCTGGGGCACCACAATGACCGGCACACCGAAATAGAGCGCTTCATTCAGACTGTTCATGCCGCCATGGGTGATGAAGACATCGGTACGTTTGAGTACCTCCAGTTGCGGAACGAAATTCTCCACGATGAAATTTTCTGGAATGGCGCCCAATTCCTGGATGTCAATATTGCGTCCGATGGACATGATGACGCCAACGGGTTCGTTGGCCAGCGCCTGCATTACCGTCCGGTAAAACGTGACATTGTGATTGTGCACCGTCCCCATCGACACATAAACCAGGGGTTTGCCGTGAAAGCGATCGAAATCGAGATTGCCAAGGTCTCGGCCTTCTGGTACCGAGGCGCCGACATAATGAAAATTTCCTTTCAGACGATTCGCATAAGGCTGGAATTCACGGGTATTGAAGACAATGTTGAGCTCCCCAACGCACGCAAAAAAATCAAAAATATGATACAGAATTCCTTGAAATTTCACGCCGATCTTGGCCATGAGCTCGATGCCCTTGCGCCGCGCCCAAGTGATCATGGGAATGCCTCGTATGAGCACTCCCACGATGTGAGCTGACAGACGAACATCGCTCAGCATGACCCATGGCGAACTCACCAGCGTGGTGATGGAGGCAATGGTTGGTTTGTGTAATGCTTCACCGATGTATTTTCCCCAGACGCAGCACGAGTCGTAAATTACATAGTCCGGATCGTCCTGGCGCGTACGCTCGAGCAGAGGCTCGATGCATTTGAGTGTCATGTCGATTTCGACCAGTGCTAAATCGAGAATATTCGCGGCCGTGCTGGCGGTGTGAGTGTACTGGAACCATTCATCATAAGTGCGAAATTCGACGCCCAACTTGGTGAATTTGGCCCGCGAATCCTCGCCTGCGTAATAGATCACCTCCTCGCCGCGTGCGATCAATTCCTCTACGACGCCGACTGTCGGATTGATATGGCCGGAGGCACCCGGCAGATTGAAAAAAACGCAACGTCCCATGATTTCTTACCCTTGATTTTCATTGTCATTCGATCGGTTATTGCCCAACCATCAACTTGATTCGTCAGCGAAAAAATAATTTTGATATCGTGTAAGCCGGTGTATTTGAACAATAGTGCAAAAAACAGGCTTCCGCCTATGTTGTCATTTGGAGACATTGAGGGAAGGGAATATCGCTGTTCGAGGCACGGCTCAAAGGGAATCGAGGGCCTGTAGCGCCTACCAGATCAGATCATCGGGCACCGGATAGTCAGCATAGGGATCGGCGGCCGGATCGACCGGCGTTGCGGGCTGGGTATTGAGCTGGACCACGCGGCTGGGATCGCGCTGGGCAATTTTCTCGGCAGTCACAAGCGGGACCAGTTCATAGGTCTGGCCGAGCCTGGCCAGGGCCAGCAGGCCTTTGATCAATTGGGCACGCTGCGCTTCGTGCACATGGATCTTACGAATCTTTCCTCCATCGACAAACTGGAAGGCGCTTTCGGCCCCGTTGCGATCCAGTTTTTGCGTCTCGATCAACTGCCGAATTTCGGCCGCTTGGGCCTTGCGCTCGCGCTGTGCCTGCTGTTGCTGATTGCGGATGCGGTCGCTTTCAATTTTTTTCTGCTGGGCCAGCCGGGCTTGTTCGGCAGCCGTGTTGGGCGCATTGCCGCGCTGCGCCTGACGCTGTTCCTTGGCTGCTTTCTTGAGCTGTTCCGGCTTGGCCAGGCCCGCCTTGAGCAATTGATCCTGCAGCAGATTGGCCATGGTCATTGCACCTCGTGAATAAAAATCGTCAGACGCGGCGGGCGCGGCGTAGGCTGAATAAGCCACAGACGCCGAGGACGGCGGCGATGGGCCACGCATTTTGACCGATCGCGGCGGATTGCCCCAGCACCATCCCAGCCAGGACACCCGACGTGAGCAACAGCGTGCCACCCATCAGCATCCAGCCACCACCGTGCCATTGCGTCCGCTGATTTTCCATGCGTTGCAACTGCTGGGTCAGCGCCTGCTGTCGGGCGGGCAGTTCGGTGATCGCCTGCAGCGCATGGTCAAGGGTCAGCGGCAGCATCGGCAGGCGCTGGGCCAAATCGGGCAGGTTGGCCTTGAATTGCTGGTACACCCCGCGCACGCCCAGTTGCTCGTGCATCCAGCGCTCCATGAACGGCTTGGCGGTGGTCCACAGGTCCAGGTCGGGGTAGAGCTGGCGCCCCAGTCCCTCGATCTGGACCAGGGTCTTTTGCAGCAACACGAGCTGGGGCTGCACCTCCATGTTGAAGCGCCGAGCGATTTCGAACAGGCGCAGCAGAAGCTGGTCGAGGTGGATGTCCTTGAATGGGCGGAACAGGA
>JBAUIG010000049.1:0-3942 GCA_049682735.1 Candidatus Macondimonas sp.
CCGCCAGCAGCACGGCTGGGGCGAACCAGGCGGCCAGTCGATCAGCCTGCGCGGCCGTTGGCGGTCGTTCCGATTGGGCCTTGCGCAACAGCCGGCCGATATGGGAAATCGTGCTGTCGGCGTTGCAGGCGGTCACCTCCAGGCGCAGGGCCTGTTCACCATTGACACTGCCGGCAATCACGCGATCCCCCGGCAGGCGGCGCACCGGGCGCGACTCGCCGGTGAGCAGGGATTCATCCATCCACACGGCCTGATCCAGCACCCGCCCATCGGCGGGAAGGGCCGCGCCCGGCGGAACCCGCACCCGATCCCCGGGCAGCAATTCCTGCAGGGTGATGGTTTCCAGGCCCTGGGCGGTTTCCCGCAGGCAGGTGTCCGGCAGCAGGCGCGCCAGGGCATCACCGCTTTCGCTAGCGCGGGCGCGGGCCGAAGCCTGCAGGTAGCGCGCCAGGGTCAGGAAGAAGATGAACATGCAGACGGTATCGAAGTAGACCGGTCCGTTGCCGACCAGGGTGTTGCGCACGCTGGCGGCATAGGCGACGCCAATGGCAACGGCGACCGGGACATCCATGACGATGCGGCGTGCGCGGAGTCCCTGGACGGCGCTCTCAAAGAACGGCCACCCGGCATACAGCACGACGGGGGTGGTGATCAGCAGGCTCACCAGGCGCAGGAAATCGGCGTAGACCGGATCCATGCCATGGAAGGCGCCGCCATAGAGGGACAGGGCATAGGTCATGGCCTGCATCATGCCCAGGCCCGAGAGTGCCAGCCGTTTCAGCGCCTGGCGCCGCTCGCGCAGGTGCAGGGCGCCGGCTTGGCCCGGTCGCTGGGGATGGGGCGGAAAGCCCAGGGATGCCAGCCGCGCCAGAAGATCGCTCAGCCGCACTCGGGCTGGATCGAAACGCAACAGCAAGCGACCATTGGCGGCGTTGACCTGAATGCGATCAACCCCGGGCTGGCCGCCCAGAGCGCCTTCGATCAGCCAGGCGCAGGCGGCGCAGTTGAGATTTTCCACCAGCAATTCGGCTTCCCGATGGCCATCGGGAAGTGCGGTAACAAAGCTTTGTTGCGCCTGCGGCCGATCGTAAGCGAGGAACAGCGCGTGATCCGTCGCCTCATCCGGCGCAGTCGCCGGCTCGGTCCGCCAGCGGTAATAAGCGCCGAGCCCCGCCGACTGGATCCACTGGGCGGCCATTTCACAGCCCGCGCAGCAGACCGGCTGCAACTGCCCCTGGATGACCACCTGGCGCGGCGTGCCAATGGGCAGGGGTTGGCCACAATGGAAGCACCCTGTGGTCACGGCTTATCCCTCCCGCGAAACCAGGGGAAAGAGCCGGATTTCCGCTGCGTCGGGTTGCCAGCGGCCTTCCAGAACCCAGCCCGCCGCGCTTTCCAGGCGCAGCAGACGCATTTCGTCCAGTGCATCGGGTGGTCGGGCTTCGTATTCTCCCGGCGCCATGGGTCGCAGTACAGTGATCTGATCCCGTTCCGGCAGGGTGGGGTGCAGCCAGCGCAGGGTCAAGGGTGTGGTCGACACATCCCCGTCCACATGCAGATGCAGTAGCCCGGTCTGGGGATGAATCGTGAATGAGGCGCCACTGGCGCCGACGGCATGGTCCGGCTGAACCGCGAGACCAACCCGGCTCAGTCGATCGGGCAGCACACTGTCGGCATGCTGCAAGGCAAGCCATAACGTCAAGAATCCCCCCGCCACGGCTGCCGCGGGAGGGAACATGATGAACCACGGCCAGAATTGGCGGTACCAGGGGGGGGTGGACAGCGATGTCATGGCGGCTATCTCGGCAGAGGGCCAAAGAAACGGGCGGTTTCCCGTATCAACTGCGCATCGGGATCATCCACGGTGCGCAGTATCAGTTCGATATTCACAGGACCTTGCACGGCCCCCTCGGGGACGCGAACCCGGGCGGGGATGGGTTGGACGGCTCCGGGGGACAGCGTGATGGTCGTGGGGTCGCTCTGGGCCTCGATGCCCGCGATGCCGCGCGCCTCCAGCCGGTAGCTGTGGGTGATTTCGCTGCGATTGTTGATTTTCAGGGTATAGCTGTTTTCGATGCGGCCATCATCCAAGGTCCGAAAGAGGGCATTGCGGTCCCGCAGCACGTCCATGGAAAGGCTGGGGCGGGTGAGGATCGAGTAGAGCGTGAGGCTGCCGGCCACCAGCAGGATGGTGGCATAGATCAGCATCCGGGGGCGCAGGATATGGGTGGGCTTGCCGTCCAGCGCATTCTGGGTGGTGTAGCGCACCAGGCCCCGCGGATAGCCCATGCGATCCATCACCTGATCGCAGACATCGATGCACGCGGCGCAACCGATGCATTCGTACTGCAAGCCCTTGCGGATGTCGATGCCGGTGGGGCAGACCTGGACGCACATCGTGCAGTCGATGCAATCGCCGAGGCCTGTTGCTTTGGCATCGCTGCCGCGTCGGCGGCTGCCGCGCGGTTCCCCACGCTGCTCGTCATAGGAAATGATCAGGCTGTCGCGGTCGAACATGGCGCTCTGGAAGCGCGCATAGGGACACATGTAGATGCACACCTGCTCACGCAGAAAACCCGCGTTGCCATAGGTGGCAAAACCATAGAAAAAGACCCAGAAAGTCTCCCACGGGCCCAGCCGGAACTGGACCAGTTCCGTGATCAGCTCACGGATGGGAGTGAAGTAACCGACGAAAGTCAGTCCGGTCCAAAACCCCAGCGCGATCCAGATCATCTGCTTGCTTCCCCTGCGCAGGATCTTTTCCCGAGTCCAGGGCGCCTTGTCCAATTTTAAACGCTGGGCGCGGTCACCCTCGATCTTGCGCTCGATCCACATGAACAGTTCGGTCCACAAGGTTTGCGGACAGGTGTAGCCGCACCAGAGTCGACCGGCCAGGGCGGTGAAAAACAGCAGGCTGACGGCAGCCAGTACCAGCAAAATGGCCAGGTAGATGAAATCCTGGGGATAGAACGTCATCCACAGGATATGAAAACGGCGTGCCGGCAGGTCCCACAAAATGGCTTGCCGATCGCCCCACGGCACCCAGCACAGGGTATAGAAGGCCCCCAATACGCCGATCAGCGTGAACCGGCGCAGGAATTGAAACGTGCCCTTGACCTCGCGCGGATGGATTTTCTGACGCGCGACGTAAAGCGAGCCGTTACCGGGCGGTTCGCTGGCCGGAGGAGTCGGGCGGGGGGGGTCGGAACGAACGCTGTTCATGGCGCCTCACGATTCGAGTCATCAAGCACAGTTCCCTCTGCCGGTCGACCTGCCGGCGTCCGCAGCAGGATGAAAGTAAGCAGGCTGGACAGGGTGGTCACCCCCCAGAACATGAAAAATCCCAGGGTGTAGCCCAATTCGCGGCTGATGGGCCATTCCGGGCTGGTGGCCAAGTGCAGCACATGCGGGTCCACCTGGGAGAAAAACGCGGCTGTTGCCACGACCGCGCTGATGAACGCAGGCCAGAGCACAACCGCCAGAGCCTGGGAGAAGGGTCCGAGGCGGTATTCCATGTTCTCTGGCGCGTCGATCATGGCGTGCTCCTCACGGCTTGGCCGGCTCATCCGGGTGGGATAGCCCGTACACATAGGCAGCGAGCAGGTGCGCCCGGTCGGCACCCAGCAGCGCTTCGTGGGCGGGCATGCGTCCTTGGCGACCGCCCCGGATGGTTTGCTCAATGGTTTCTAGGGACCCGCCATACAACCAGATGTTGTCGGTCAGGTTGGGAGCTCCCATGGCTGGCGTGCCCTTGCCCTCCGGGCCGTGGCAGGCCGCGCACAGCATGGCGAACTTCTGTTGGCCCGCTGCGGCCTGCACGGGATTGCTGGGCCGACCGCTCAGGCTCAGGACATACTGCGCGACCTCACCGATTCCTTCTTCCCCCAGGGCGGCGCCAAGCGGTGGCATCATGCCGCTGCGGCCCTTGAGGATGCTTTCGCG
>JBAUIG010000050.1:0-5463 GCA_049682735.1 Candidatus Macondimonas sp.
GCTGAACTGGGCCCGGATCTGGTCACGGATACCGAGGAGATCCAGGCAGTCCTGCAACGCATCCAGCGCTTTGATCCCCTCGGAGTGGGCGCCCGCGACCTACGCGAAGCCCTGCTGTTGCAACTGCAAGCACAGGCTCCCAGCGCAGGATGTTGCGTGGCCTGCGCCCTCGTCGAGCAACATCTGGATCTGCTGGCTGCACGGGATTTCACTACCCTGCAGCGACGCTTGAAAATCACCGAGGAAGAATTGAAAACGGCGGTGGAATTGATCCAGCGGCTCAATCCCCGTCCCGGCGCCCAGATTTCCCAAAAAACCGCCGGCTACGTGATTCCGGATGTGATCGTCCGCCGTTCCGGCACAGGTTGGCGTGTGGACCTGAATGCCGAAACCACCCCAAGGCTGCGCATCAACCGGCTCTATGCCTCCCTGATCAAACGCGCCGATCACAGCCGCGACAATGAAACCATGCGCCAACACCTGCAGGAGGCGCGCTGGTTTCTGAAGAGCCTGCAAAGCCGCAATGAAACCCTGTTCAAGGTCGCCTGTAGTATTGTCGAGCGCCAACAGGCCTTCTTCGATCAGGGCGAGGAAGCCATGCAACCCATGGTGCTGCGCGAGGTCGCCGAAGCCGTGGGCATGCACGAGAGCACCATCTCCCGGGTGACCAACCAAAAATACATGCACACCCCGCGCGGCATTTTCGAATTCAAATATTTCTTTTCCAGCCACGTGGCCACCGTGGATGGCGGTGAATGTTCCGCAACGGCCATCCAGGCCATGATCCGCAAACTCATCGCCGGCGAAAATCCGCGCAAGCCCCTGAGCGACAGCAAACTCACCGAACTGCTGCTCAATGATGGGATCAACGTGGCCCGTCGCACGGTCGCGAAATATCGGGAGTCCATGTCCATTCCGCCTTCGAACGAACGCAAGCGTCTCGTCTGAAGGCATTCAGCGTCCAAGGAGACCGCCGCATGAAAATCGACGTTACGGGCCAGAACATTGAAATCACATCGGCTATCCGGCAATACGCCGCGGAAAAGCTGGAACGTATCCAACGCCATCTCGATCATGCCATCGAGGCGCACATGGTGCTGCGGGTGGAAAAAGAGCGGCACCACGCTGAAGCCAAGATCCCGGTCAATGGCGGCGCCCTGTTCGCGGATGCCACCTGCGAGGACATGTATGCAGCCATTGACGCCTTGACCGACAAACTGGATCGCCAAGCTCTGCGCTACAAGGACAAGCACAACGACCATCACTCCCGGGAAGCCCGCAAATCCGAGCTCCATAGCGAATGACACCGCGCACGGCCGCGCCAGGCTGATCTCGCGGCTGGCGCGGCCTTTGCGCTGAAGCCTGTTTAAGCTTCCGGTGACGCAATGATCCTGAGGTGGGGTGTTTGTGAAACTGTTGATCCTGAGCGGCCTGTCCGGCGCTGGCAAGAGCGTGGCCCTCCATATGTTGGAGGATCTGGGCCTTTATTGCGTCGATAATCTCCCGCTTTCCCTGCTTGAATCCCTGGTGGATGCCTTCTCCCGCAGCGGCAACTTTTCCGCCCAGAAGGTCGCCGTGGGGATCGATGCCCGCTCCCGGGCGCCCGAACTGGACACCTTTGCCTTATGCCTTGAGCGACTTGGACGCCGGGGCGTGGAAGTGGAGACACTCTTCCTCCAGGCCGAAACAGAGACTTTGCTCAAACGCTACAGCGAAACCCGGCGCCGCCACCCCCTCAGCAGTCCCCAAACTGCATTGGCTGAAGCCATTGAACAGGAACGTCAACTGCTCAGCCCCATCGCGGAACGCGCGGACCTGGTCCTCGACACCAGCCTGACCACCATGCATCAGCTGCGGGACCTCATTCGTCACCGCATCCATGGCCGTGAAGGCCTGTTTTCACTAATGTTCCAGTCGTTTGCCTTCAAGCAAGGCGTCCCCTCCGACGCCGATTTCGTGTTCGATATCCGCTGCCTGCCGAATCCGCACTGGCAACCGGGGCTGCGTTCATTGACCGGCCTGGATGCCGCAGTCGCCGCATACCTGGAAACCATTCCCCTCACCCACGACCTGTTCGACGACATTCGTCAATTCCTGGAACGCTGGCTGCCCCGCTTCGAGACTGAAAACCGCAGTTACCTTACCGTGGCCATCGGCTGCACCGGCGGCCAGCATCGCTCGGTTTACATGGCCGAACGACTGAAAGCCCACTTTGCCCAAACCCACCCCAAGGTACTCGTCCGCCATAGCGGAATGTCCATATAGCAAGTTACATGCCTGTTTTCGTCATTCACGCTGGACCCACACCGATTCTTGCCCTTACAATACCGGTCATTCCTCTCTCCACCTTGATGGCCGGAGAACATCGTGCGCAAACCGGAGCTGGGCGATGTCAGACAACGACCGTTCCGAAAACCAGCAGCTTCGCACCACGGCCCTGCATAATGCGCTGAACAGCGGCGCCTCCCAAAACGCTCGGCGCTTACTGCAAACCCTGCATCCGGCCGAAATCGCCGCCCTGCTCGAATCTACTCCCTCTCCGGAACGCGAGCTCATTTGGAATCTCGTCCCTGCGGAGGAGGATGGCGAAGTCCTGCTCCATGTGAACGACGCCGTTCGCAGCGCCTTGATTCGGCACATGGATCCCGCCGAGCTGGTCGCGGCCACCGAAAACCTCGATCTGGATGACTTGGCGGACCTCATCAATGATCTGCCGCAGGCCGTCACGCGGCGCCTGCTGCAAGCCATGGACCAGCAAGAGCGACTGCGCCTGGAAGCCGTGCTGTCCTATCCCCCGGAGAGTGCCGGCGGGTTGATGAACCCGGAAGTCACGACCGTGCGCCCGGACGTGGCACTGGATGTCGTGATTCGTTATCTGCGCTTCAAGGCAGAGTTGCCCGACCAAACCGACCAGCTGGTGGTCGTGGACCGGTATGGACACTATGTCGGGGTGTTGCCGCTACAGACCCTGCTTGTCAGCGACCCTGATCAGACCGTTGCCGACGTGATGGATACCGAAGCAGAACCCATCGCCGTCGATCTGCCCGCTCGCAAGGTGGCCCAGCGGTTTGCCGATCGCGACCTGCTGTCGGCGCCGGTGGTCAATTCCGACGGCCAAGTCATTGGACGAATCACCATTGATGACGTGGTGGACGTGATCCGGGATGAAAGCGAACACTCATTGATGAGTCAGGTCGGTTTGGACGAGGAGGAGGATATGTTCGCACCCGTCCTCGTCAGCTTCCGCCGCCGTACCGTGTGGCTGGGCATCAATCTGATCACGGCCTTCATCGCCTCGGCAGTGGTGGGTCTGTTCGAAGCCACATTGCAGCAGGTGGTGGCGTTGGCCGTCTTGATGCCCATTGTGGCCAGCATGGGCGGAATCGCCGGCAGCCAGACACAGACGCTGATCATCCGTGGCCTGGCACAAGGGCGGCTCACCGCCACCAATTCGCGTCGTTTCATCAACAAGGAACTGCTGCTGGGACTGCTCAATGGCCTGGCCTGGGCCATCGTCACTGCGCTGTTGGCTTATCTGTGGTTCGGGCGCACTGATTTGGCCGCCGTAATCGGCCTGGCAATGGTGGTCAATCTGTTGCTGGCCGCCACCAGCGGCATCGGGGTGCCGCTGTTGATGCGGCGTCTGTCAATCGACCCCGCGCTGGCAGGCCATGTCGTGTTGACCACCGTCACCGATGTCGCGGGTTTTTTTGCTTTTCTCGGGCTGGGCAGCATTCTGCTGCGCTAAACCACGGGCTGGAAGCAGACTGGATGCGCCATGAGGCCATTCCTTGTTAAAATCCGCCGCCCTTGTCAGCAATCCATCACAGCGCCCAGGATGAAACACGCATGTTCAATGGCCTCACTCTCGCTGCTTTTTTGCAAGAGGAACAACGGCTGCACGGCCTGAGTCCGGATCTCGCCGGCGTGGTCGAGGACATGGCCCGGGCCATCAAGCAGATTGCTCATCACGTCAGCCAGGGCGCCCTGGGCGATGTCCTGGGCAGTACCGATGCCGTCAATATCCAGGGAGAGGTCCAGAAAAAGCTGGATGTCGAAGCCAACGACATCATTCTGCGATGTCACGAATCCTCAGGGCGGGTGGCTGCCATGGCCTCCGAGGAAATGGACTCCATTTACCTCCTGCCCATCGGCGAGCGGCGCGGCGACTATCTGTTGGTGTTCGATCCCTTGGATGGCTCGACCAACATCGACATCAATCTCTCCATCGGGACCATTTTTTCCATCCTGCCCTGCCCCCGGGGAGTCAACGAACCGCGCGAAATCGATTTTCTTCAGCCCGGTCGCAACCAGGTCTGTGCCGGTTATGCCATTTATAGCCAGGCCACGGTGCTCGTGCTCACCCTGGGCCGCGGCGTCCACAGCTTCACGCTGGATCGCCAGATCGGTGAATTCTTTCTTGTCCAGCGCAATCTGCACATCGCCCCCCAAGGCCACGAATACGCTATCAATACCTCCAACTGGCGCTTTTGGGAACCGCCGATCAGGCGTTACATTGAAGAATGTCATGCCGGGGAAACGGGCCCGCGCGGCAAGAACTTCAACATGCGCTGGATGGGGGCCATGGTGGCGGATTGTCATCGTGTGCTAAGCCGTGGCGGGGTTTTTCTTTATCCCCGCGATCTGCGCGATCCCAACAAACCCGGCAAGTTGCGCCAGTTGTATGAGGCCAATCCCATCGCTCTGCTGACGGAACAGGCGGGAGGCCTCGCCAGCACCGGTCGGGAATCCATTCTGGATCTGATTCCCCAGACCCTGCACCAGCGTATCCCCGTGATTCTCGGTGCGCGCGAGGAAGTACGGCTCATCGAAACCTATCACCTGGATCCCCCACAGTAATCGATGTGAAGCCGGTCTGGCTTGAACACTCAAAGCTTGAGTATGACCGAGGCGTCCCCTAGAATGGCAGCGCCTCGGCGGCGCTAAATTCCGACCTTGGTATAGCGCCAAGGCGCGCAGGATCTGCGGATCATGGGCCCCTTCGCAAGCAGCCGCATCACCTTTGCCACGCAAGGAACAGTCATGGCTCTGCGCATATACGGCATTGCCCTCATGGGCCTCTTTTTGCTTCCCACCGCATTGCTCGCTCGTTCAGGGCAAGTGGATGTCCCGATCCTGGGACCAAATGGGCCTGCCCGGGAACACGTGGGTGTAACCTCTTGGACTGCGCTCAAGAATGAAGGGGTTGTCCGCCAGCAGTATGATTTCAGTTGCGGCTCGGCATCATTGACCACTGTGTTACAGGAATATATTGGTCTTCAGGTTTCTGAACCTGAGGCCATGAACGGCATGCTGCGCTATGGCGAAACCCAGAAAATCATTGAAAGGCGCGGCTTCTCGCTTTTGGACATGAAGCGTTACACCGCTCAGCTCGGATACCGTAGCGCCGGTTTCAAGGCCGAGTTCTCCGATCTGACCACGCTTGAACATCCAGGCATCGTG
>JBAUIG010000051.1:0-4060 GCA_049682735.1 Candidatus Macondimonas sp.
TGGGTGCGCACCAGCACCGCCACATCCCTTCCGAGCAGCGGGCGCTCTCCGAGACAGGCCTCGCCGCGAGCGGCCGCCACCAGCAGGCGGGCAATTTCCGCTGCCGTCCATTCGGCCGCGGCTTGGCTCGCCTTGCCCTTGTCCAAAGGCGCCTCCGCGGACCCCGGCAGCAGCGCAAACTGCAAGGCCGCGGCCGAGCCCGGCGCTGCGAGCCGGGGGCCATCCTCCCGTCCCGGCTTGACCGCATAGAAGAGGATGCCGGGCAGCCGGAAGGGATACTCTCGCCCCGAGAACACGGCATTGACCCCTGCGATCAACGCCGGCACCGAGCGCCAGTTGTGCGCCAGCACCCAGGGCGCGCCCAATTCGCTGCGAGCTGCCAGATAGGCATGGACATCCGCGCCGCGAAAACCGTAGATTGCCTGCTTGGGATCGCCGATCAGAACCAGTGCGGTACCATCCGCGCCGCTAGGATCGGGATAAATCGCGCGGAAGACATCGAACTGGGCCGGATCGGTGTCCTGGAATTCATCGATCAAGGCCACTGGAAAACGTGCGCGCAGAGCATAGGCCAGGCGACCTCCATTTGTGCCTTGCAGCGCCGTGCGCAGACGCAGCGTGAGATCCGAGAAGCCCATTTCGCCGCGCCGTTGCTGGTCAGCCTGCAGCCGCGCCACGGCCTCCTCCAGCGCGTCACGACGCTGGATGCGCGCGGCGGCCCGCCAGGCTTCGCCCATGCGCTCCCAGGCATCCAGCAGTTCAGCGATGGCCTCGAACAGCGGATGCGCCGGGGCGGTATGACCTTTTTTGATGCGCCCGGCCAGCCTGATCGGAGTCAGGTCTGTCCAGTCCTCGGCCTGCTCATCCAGCAGCTGCAAGGCATCCAGATCGAGTGCCGGCATGTCCGCCAGCCGGTCCAGCGCGTCGCACCAGCACGTGATTTTCTCCGGCTTGTAGGTCTGGCGATTGAGCGCCGGGCTGTCCAGAAGCAGTTGACGCACCACGCCACCGGCAGCGCGCCATTGGGCCCGCAAAGTCTGCAGGGCGGCTTCCAGCTCCGTCCAGGCGACCGCTTCAGACTGCGGCGGCATGGCCAAGGGATTCAGTTGCGCCAGTGGATGGCACTGGCGCAACCGCAAATCCTTCAGCAATTGTTTCGGAATAAGGCCCGCCCGGCGCAAGCCGAAAGCCCGGCAGGGATCGTCCAGGGCGCCTTCCAGGCGGCGCCACGTATCCCGCGCCACACGCGTGATAGCGGCGCTCTCGTCGGGTGAAAGAACCAGGTGAGTGGGCAAACCCGCGCTGAAGGCATGGTCACAGAGGGCGCTCAGGCAAAAACCATGCAGCGTAAACACGGCAGCCCGGTCGAAACCCATCAGCGCCGCTTCCAGCTGTTTAACGCACTGGTCGGGGTCTGCGGCGCCGTCCCACAAGGCGCGCTCCACCGCATCAGCGGGCGGGCGGGCGCCCGTGAATACGGCCTGGGCCTGTAGCAGGCGGCGCCGGATGCGCGCCTTCATTTCGGCAGTCGCCGCCTTGGTGAAGGTGACCACCAGGATCTGCTCCACCGAGTAACCCGCTTCCACCACTAACCTGAGATACAGGTCGGTGAGCGTATGGGTCTTGCCGGTCCCGGCACTGGCTTCGATCAGATGCCGGCCGCGCAAGGGCAAGGTTGCGGCATCCAGAACGCATGGCGCAGTCATGATCGGCCCTGCTTCGTCAGCAGGATGGGCGTCACCAGATCCACAGCCACCTCGCGCCAGTGCGCATCGATCGGCTGGGTATCGCCGTAAAGCCAGCCCAGATAGACATCGGCCGTGCGTTGCGATTGAGTCGCCGGCACCAGGCAGTCCCGATAGGCCTTTTGCATGGCAGCGTGTTGCGCGGCCGCATCCTGTTCAGGTTTCAATGCCAGCAAAACCTCTGGAAGCAGTGGGATTGGCGCCTGCGTCAGTCCCTCCCGGTAATGATGCAGCCAGGGAATGAGATGGGTGGCTGACTCACTCAGCGGCGGCCAATCCACCCCACTCCCCTTGCGACCGATCCCCACCGTCCGTGGCGCAATCCCCGCCGGCGCCACCGCATTGAGGATCAGGTGGTTGAGCCAGGCCTCCACCGTGTGATCGGCTTTCCAATTGCCCGCCCGGATGTGAAGCAGGCCGGTCGCAGCAACCCCGTTCAGCTGCCCCATGAGGCGCATGCCGTCCAGCTGCAAGTCGACCGCCAGCGGCCGCTCGTGGCGATTCGCCAGATGGGGCGCGAGTCGGTCCTGAAGTGCGACAACCTCGCTTGCCATATCGTGGCCCGCAAGTTCTCCCCAAGGGCCGGGAAGCAACTGATCAGCGGCACGCAGGTGAGCCAGCATCGCCTCCCGGGACATTCCAAGCCTCATCCAGGCCAGCATCTGCGTACGGATTTGCCAGCTTGCCAATGCGTCAAGCGCCAGCGCTTCCTCATCAGCCAGCGCCGTCTGCGCCAGATCCAGCGTGATGTCCAGGCGATGGCACAGCAGATGACGCACTGGATGGCGCCAGAAGCGCAACAATTCAGCGAGATCGACCACCGTCTCCGCTTCACCGGGCAGCGGGGTTGCAGCATTGCATGGCGCAGCCGGGGTCACGGGCGCGCTCAAGGCGTGAGCCAGATCGCTGCGGTAACTGAATAATGGGCTGTCTGGATGGAAGTTCTTCGCGCTGAAAGCGTGCAGGGGATGTTCCCAGACCCGCAATCGGCGCCAGTCGCCGGGTTCATGGACATGGTTGCTGGCTGCCAGGGTGTCCAACAGTTGATCCAGCAGCACGCTGGGGGGGCGTTCACTGTAATCATGCGCGTCCCGCCCGTTATAGCTGAGATAGAGCACCTGCCGGGCGCTCACGATCGCCTCCAGAAACAGATAGGCATCATCCTCACGGAGATTGCGATCTCCCGGACGGCGCGGGGTGGCGAAAGGATCGAACTCCTCCGGCCGGCCGTTGCGCGGCAGGGCGTCATGATCCATCCCCAGCAGACAGACCACGGCGAAGGGCAGGCTGCGCAAGGGCACCATAGCGCAGAATTGCACGCCGCCGGCCAGGAAGCCGCCCACCGCCCCCGACGTGGAGAGCCGCTCCTCCAGGGCGGCGAGTAAGACCGCCTGCGGGATCGGTAGGTGACAAGCCGCGACCGTGGCATCGGCTGCCACCGCCCGAATGGCGGCCCGCAATCGCAGCAGCCCCCCCTCCTCCTCCGGTATTGCGCTGAACAGGCCGTCCAGCACCGCGAGCAGATCTTCGGCCCAAACCACCGGGGTGCGGGGCACAGCCAAGCGCGCATGATCGGCCTGCAGGTCATCCACCCAGGCGGCCAGGCGGCCCAACAGCGGAAAGAGCGCCCCCTCCACTGCCTCGACCGGCGCCATATCGCCATACAGTGCCTGACTGTCCTCGGGCAAAACCGTACCCAGCAGCAAGCGGTCCAGTCCGCGCCGCCAGGTATGGGTCGACAGTGGTGGCAGATCGAAACGGGCCTTGTCGGATCCATCCAAGCCCCAATGAATAGCCGCCTTTTCTGCCCAGGCGCGCAACAGATCCCGATCGGCGGCACTCACACCCAGGCGCCGCGCGATGGGCGGACATTCCAGCAGGTCCAGCACCGCATTGACCGTGAAACGCGCCTCGGGCAACGCCAGCCAGGCGAAAAAACCGGCTACGGCGTGCTCGCTCTGCAGCGCGCTGCGGTCGGCAATACGGAAGGGAATGGCCAGATCATGGCCGCGACTGCCGAACACCGCCTCAACATAGGGGGTATAGCGATCGATGTCTGGCGTCATCACCACCACATCCGAAGGATTCAGATCCGGATCCCGATCCAGCAGGTCGCGCAGGTGATCGTGCAATACCTCCACCTCCCGAAGCGGTCCGGCGCAGCAGTGGATCTGCACGCTCCCATCATCGGGCGCAAGCGGCTGCGAGGGCGCGGTCGTGGGATCACGCAGATTGAGCAGATCGGACTGCATCCGTGCCAGCAGATCCGTCCGTCCTGTCTCGCAGGGATCGACGAAGTGTTCGCTGACCTGCCC
>JBAUIG010000052.1:0-3588 GCA_049682735.1 Candidatus Macondimonas sp.
TCCGTTGCCATTATATTTCATTCTCCACCGCGCTGGGCGATTGCGCGCGCATACCAGTGGGCGCGGCCACCACCAAACCAGCGATCCATGAGACGGGCGGCCTGCGAGGCGGGTAATTGGCCAACCAGATCCGCCAGCACGCCCGCGGCCTCGGGGCCGCCGCCGGAGAGATCCAGATTTGACGGCGCGGCGCCAGCCACCAGGAGCACGCACTCCCCGCGCAAGGCGTCCGGCTGAGCGGTGAATTCCGCCTGCAGCTGCCCCAGTGTGCCGCGATAGAAGGTTTCAAAGCGCTTGGTCAGTTCGCGGCCGATACAGGCCGAACGCGCAACGCCCAACACCAGAACCATATCCGCGACAGTATCCACCAACCGTCGGGGAGATTCATAAAACACCAGGGTGCGCGCCTCGTTAGCCAGCTGCCTGAGCCGGCTCTGACGCCCTGCGGCGCGGGATGGCAAGAAACCCTCGAACACAAAACGATCAGTCGGCAGGCCGCTCACCGAAAGGGCCGCAATGCCCGCACAAGGCCCAGGAATTGGACTGAGACGAATGCCCGCCGCGAGTGCCGCATTGACCAGTCCGTAACCCGGATCACTGATCAGCGGCGTGCCGGCATCGCTCACCAGGGCAACAGCTGCTCCTTCGCGCAAGCGCGACAGCAGCATCTCCAACTGCCGGCTTTCGTTATGCTCATGCAGGGACACCAGTGGCTTATGAACACCAAAATGGGTCAGCAGGGCGCGAGTATGACGGGTGTCCTCGGCGGCGATCAGGTCCACCGCGCCCAATATTGCCAGGGCGCGTGAGGAAAGATCCCCCAGGTGACCTATGGGGGTGGCCACCACATAGAGGACGCCGGGCACCACTTCCCCAGCCTGCGTTGACACCTCTTCTTCCCTCACCGGATACTCCTCGCCCATGAAAAAACCGCATTGCGAACCTCTTACTCCCTGCTCCCCACCGTGGCTCGCACTGCGTAACCGCATGATCCTCCTGATCATGTCTTTGACCATGGTGGCGGCGCTGACCGCATGCACGCCACCTTCCGCTCTGCAACCGCAAACCGCTGCGGGTGCCGACTCAGACCCCCGGATTCAGCAAGCCGCTTTCGACACCGCCACGGGCGATGCCCGGATCGAAGCGGGACTCGCGGCAGCGCAGAGCTGGGTGCAGAGGCAGGAAATCCAGCGCGCCGCCCAAGTGCTCGAAGCACTGGCCGAGACCCCCGGAACGGCAGATCAGCAGGCCCACTATGCCCTGCTGATGGGGGAAATCCGAGTGGCTCAGCAGCGCCCTGAGGAGGCCCGACGCTGGCTGGAGCGGGCCGCTGGGCCGCTTCCCCCAGCGCTGGAATCACGACGCCTGGCGACGCTGGCGCATCTATCCCAAGCGCAAGCACTGATCCAAGCACCTCTGAAGGATGCGCCCCCAACCGCAAACCTTGCCACATCCGCCACGCCCAGCCCCAGCGAGGGAACGATCACCGCCCTGCTGCTGCCTACCGAGGGCCGTTTGGAGCGCATAGGCCGGGCCATTCAGGACGGGCTCCTGCGGGCCTATCTGGAGCAGGCGCCAGAACACCGACCCACGCTGAAATTCTTCCCCATCGGGGATCAACCCGCCAGCGCGACCGCCGCAGCGAATCAGGCGCTGGCGGCCGGCGCCCACTCGCTCATCGGCCCGCTGGACAAAGCGGCGGTTGAGGCAGTGGCGCGGGCGGTTCCCGCCAACCTGCCGATGCTGGCCTTGAACCGGGCTGATGTCACCCGCGCCGGGTTGGTCCAGTTCGGGTTACCGCCCGAGGATGAGGCGCGCATTGTGGCTCAACGGGCCCTGGCCAGTGGCCGTCGGCAGGCCTGGGTCATCATCCCCCGCAACGAATGGGGAGAGCGCCTGCTGATGGCGTTTGACAGCACTTTCACCGCTCGCGGCGGCCGGATACGCCACATTACCCGCTATGCGCCCGCCGTATCCGATTTCCAGGCGTCGCTGAAGCAAGGGTGGGCCGGCGCGCGCGATGCGGACATGCTCTTTCTGGCTGCCTTTGCACCCCAAGCGCGCCTGCTGCGCCCCCAGATCCGTTTCGTGGGCGCCGGCAACCTGCCCATCTACGCCACCTCCGCAATTGATGCCGGAACCCATGACGGGGTAGCCGACCTCGATCTGGATGCCGTCCGTTTTCCGGAAATGCCCTGGCTGCTCACGGCGCACCAGGGAGCACAAACGGGCGTTGAGCCCATGTTCGCGCGCATGCAGGCCTTCGGCTTCGATGCTTATCGCATCTGGCAACAATTGGCCGCCAATCCCGCCCTGCAGGAACTGCATCTGGCGGGGGCAACGGGCATGCTGTCCATGACACCGGACGGGCGCATAGAACGTCACGACCTGCCCTGGGCTTATTTCGACAATGGGCGAGTGGTACCCGGATTGCCAGCCGATGAACCGGCGTCGATGGCCGCTCCATGACAGCCAATCAAGGCGCGAGGGCTGAAGAGCAGGCACTGGCTTATCTGCAGGCGCACGGACTTGCCCTGTTGGCACGCAATTACCGATGCCGGGGCGGGGAGCTGGATTTGGTCATGGAAGGCTCGGGGATGCTGGTGTTCGTCGAAGTTCGTCACCGCGCAAGCGCCGATTTCGGGGCGCCGGAAGAAACGGTCACCGCAAGCAAGCAAAAACGCCTGCTACTGGCTGCCCGCACCTACCTGCTGCATCACCCCCGGCACGCCGCACGCCCCATGCGCTTCGATGTGGTGTCTCTGCAGGGCAAGCTCCCAGAAGCGCGTATCAAATGGATACACAATGCCTTTGGCGCGGACGGCTGAAGGGGTTGATGTTCCCCTGCACGCATCAAGCGGCGCCTACTTCACCACACTGAGCCGCGGTCGAGCACCCCCACCCTTGGAAGCATCGGTGGGAGGCTGCTCCGGCGGCGGATCGTCGCCGTCATCCGCCTCCCCGAACATCAGGCCCTGGCCGTTTTCCTTGGCGTAGATCGCCAGCACGGCGGTCGGCGGGAAGCTGACCTGACGCACCTGTCCACCAAATCGGGCCGAGAACGCCACGAACTCATTGGTCAGGGTCAGGTTGTGAACGGCCATCGGCGACAGATTGAGAACCACCTGTCCGTCCTTGATCACCTCCGGGGGAACCTGGACGCCGGGTCGATTACAGTCGACCAGCGCATGAGGGGTCATCCCACAGTCACAAATCCATTCATGGATGGCGCGCAGGAGATAGGGCTTCCGGGAACGCATGACAACCAATGCCTCAGGGGGAAAGGGGCCGCATGGCGCTTTCTTGCGGCGACAAACTGCGGGCAAACGCCGGGCGCTGAAACAGCCGCTCGGCATAATCCCGCAACGCGGCAGCCTCTGGCGTCAGCTCGATCCCGCAATGCGGCAAACGCCACAGCAGGGGCGCCATGGTGACATCGACCAGGGAAAAGTCCTGGCCCAGAAAGTAAGGCGGATTGGCAAACAAGGGCTGGGTCTGGAGCAAGGAGGCCAATAACTGCTTGAGCAGTGCCGGGCGGGTTTTTTCGCCGGGCGCATCAATTGCTGCAATCAGCGCATACCAGTCCCG
>JBAUIG010000053.1:0-4404 GCA_049682735.1 Candidatus Macondimonas sp.
CAGCCGGACGAATCGACCAGGTTCATACCCGATCGGCTTCCCGGGGTACGTCCGTATCGATGCCGCGCAAGAAGCCGCGTGCCTCGCGCATATCCTGTACCGGGACGAATTCCGCACGCCCCTCGTAAACGATCACGTCGAGCTTCTGCCCCGGCTTGATATGCAGCGACTCTCGCACCGCCTTGGGAATCACCACCTGATATTTTTCGGACACGGTTACCGTCGTCATACGAAACTCCTATCGATCAAAGATTGGTAGATCATAGCGAGTGATGGCTACAGTGACAACGACGAATGCAAATGAGCGCGCGGGTTGATATCTCGAAGACTTCGCCGAGTGGCCCCGCCTCGCAGGGGAGGGGTAACGGACATATCGATTACGTCAGGCCTGTCATATTCTTTTCATGGATTAATATAGAGTTATTGATTCCTTTATAAGCTAAAGCCGGATTGATAGTTTATGTCTCCGAAGCCCATCCGGGCTCGGACGGTATTCTTTCGAGAGGCCTGCCATGTCCGTATCCAACGCGATTCAGGCAATTTCCCCCATCGGCGCGGATCTCGATCTGGACACGCTGAACGTCCATCTCGCCGAGGCGACCGCTGAAGAGCGGGTGGCGTGGGCGCTGAAGCAGTTCGGCAGGTCCATTGTGCTGACCTCGAGCTTCGGCGCGCAGGCGGCGGTGTGCTTGCACCTCGTCACCAGCCAGCGGCCGGATATCCCGGTGATTCTGGTGGATACGGGTTATCTGTTCCCGGAAACCTATCGCTATGTGGACGATCTGACCGAGCGCCTGGGCCTCAATCTGAACGTCTATCGTGCGGCATTGACCCCGGCCTGGCAGGAAGCCCGCTACGGCAAGCTGTGGGAGCAGGATGTCGAGGGGCTGGATCGCTATAACCAGATGAACAAGGTCGAGCCCATGCAACGCGCCTTGAAGGAATTGGGTGCGCGGGCCTGGATCACCGGCTTGCGGCGGCAGCAGTCCGCCAGTCGCCAACATCTGAAGGTCCTGGGTCAGCAGAATGGGCGCATCAAGGTCCACCCCTTGGTGGATTGGACCGACCGCGACATCTATCTCTACATGACCCGCCACGAGCTGCCCTACCATCCCCTGTGGCACAAGGGCTATGTGTCGATCGGCGATGTGCACACCACCCGCCCCCTGGGCGAGGGCATGACCGAGGAGGACACGCGCTTCTTCGGGCTGAAACGGGAGTGCGGCCTGCACGAGCGGGCCTGAATCCGGGGTGACGGCCGGGGCGGGGCAGCTATAATCAAGGCTTCGCCCCGACCCAGTGGGATCGGGCGCCCTTGATCCTGCTGGAGCACCTGCCTTTTGAGCGCCAATCGCATCTATCTCTACGACAGCACCCTGCGCGACGGCCAACAGACCCAAGGGGTCGATTTCACCGTGGGCGACAAGATAGCCATTGCCCACGAACTCGACCAGCTCGGCATCGACTACATCGAAGGCGGCTGGCCGGGTGCCAATCCTACCGATGATGCCTTCTTCGCCCAGGTTCCGCCGCTGCGCCGGGCGCGCCTGAGCGCTTTTGGCATGACGCGCCGTCCGGGCCGCCGTCCGGAGGAAGATGCGGGACTGATGCGTGTGCTGGACAGCGGTGCGCCGGTGGCCTGTCTGGTGGGCAAGACCTGGGATTTCCATGTCGAGGTGGCGCTGCGCAGCACCTTGCCGGAAAACCTGGAGATGATCCGCGACAGTCTCGTCTTTGCGGGGACGCGCGTGGCGGAGGTGATCTTCGATGCCGAGCATTTCTTCGACGGCTACAAAGCCAATCCCGATTTTGCCTTGAGTTGCCTGGAGGTCGCGCTGGAAGCCGGGGCACGCTGGGCGGTGCTGTGCGACACCAACGGCGGCACGCTGCCCCATGAGGTGGAGGACATCGTTGCAGAGGTCGCGGCGCGGTTTCCTGGCGAGCGGCTGGGGATTCACTGCCACAACGACACCGGCAACGCGGTGGCCAACAGTCTGGCGGCGGTGCGAGCAGGGGTGCGCCAGGTTCAGGGCACCCTGAATGGTCTGGGTGAACGCTGCGGCAATGCCAATCTGATCAGCCTGCTGCCGAGTCTGATGCTCAAGATGGGCTTTGAAACCGGCCTGAACCGGGAGGATCTGCGCCATCTCACCCACGTCTCGCGGGTAGTGGACGAGCGGCTCAATCGTGCGCATGACCGCCATGCGCCCTATGTGGGCGAGAACGCATTTGCTCACAAAGGGGGGCTGCATGCGTCGGCGGTGGAAAAGGACGCGCGCAGCTATGAGCATGTGCAGCCCGACGATGTGGGGAACGCGCGCAAGATCCTGGTCTCCGATCAGGCCGGCCGGTCGAATGTGCTGTCCCTGCTGGCGGATGTGGGGGTTGTGGTCGATGCGGCCGATCGGCGGATCGAGCCTCTGGTGCGGCTGGTCAAGGAGCGCGAATTCCTGGGCTATACCTACGACGGGGCGGAAGCCAGCTTCGAGCTGTTGGCCCGGCGTGAACTGGAAGACCTGGCGCCACCCTTTGATCTGGTGAGCTACCGCGTCATGGACGAGCGCCGCATGGCCGCGAGCGGGGAGCCGTTCACGCTGGCCGAGGCCACCATGAAAATCCGGGTGGATGGCGAGCTGCACATGACCGTGGCCGAGGGCAACGGGCCGGTCAATGCCCTGGACCGGGCGCTGCGCAAGGCCTTGTTGCCGGCCTATCCGCAGTTGGTGGACCTGAAGCTGGTGGATTACAAGGTGCGCATCCTGGGCGCCGGGGCCGGCACCGACGCCCTGATCCGGGTCATGATCGAGAGCACCGATGGCTCCGGACGGCGCTGGACCACGGTGGGGGTGTCCAGCAACGTCATCGAGGCCTCCTGGCAGGCCTTGTCCGACGCGGTGGCCTACAAGCTGCACCCGACGCGCGCCACCTGAGGCCGACACGCCAGCAGCTGAGATTGCTCGCGCGGCTTCATGCTGCGTCTCCATCCAGACTTCCCTTTCCATTGCCGATAGTTTGGGGGAACAGGGCAGAGGAGGGGAGCGGATGCAGGATCTGCACGATCTGGGGTTGATCCTGGATGCGAGCGTGCCGCTGGTGGTGATCGAAACCCATGAGGAGCGGCGCGCCCTTGAACTGGTGACGCGGCTCGCCATTGCGCGTGACTGGACGGTCTTCACCTGGAGCGCCACCACGGGCCTGCGGCGCGAGCCCCCGGATCCGGAACAGCCACATCCCATCGGAACGCGCAAGCCCGACGGCGTGCTGGCGCATATCCAGGACAATCCGGTTGCCGGGCTCTATGTGCTGTTCGATTTCCACCCCTATCTGGCCGATGCGCCGCTGAACGTGCGCCTGTTGCGGGAAATTGCCCAGCAGGTCTTGCCCCAGCCGCTGCATCTGATGCTGGTGGGGCCGCGCTGCGAATTGCCCGAAGAGCTGCATCGCCTGTCCGCCCGGTTCACGCTGCGGCTGCCTGATGTGGAAGCATTGGAGCGTCTGGTGCGGGAAGAGGCGCAGTCCTGGGCCGCGGCCAACCGGGGGGGCGCGTGCGCAGCGACCGGCGCAACCTGGAACGCATCATCCGCAATCTGCGCGGACTGACCGAACAGGATGCGCGCCGGCTGGTGCGCACGGCGATCTGGGATGATGGCGCCCTCACCGAGGACGACCTGCCCAAGCTCAACAAGGCCAAGTTCGAACTGCTGAACCTCTCCGGCGCTGTGCATTTCGAGTTCGAGACCGCCCCGCTGGCCGACCTTGGCGGGCTGGAACGGCTCAAGGCCTGGCTCGCCGAGCGGCAGGATGCTTTTCTCGGCCGGGGTGCGTCGGCCGGCCTGCCACCCCCGCGCGGTGTCCTGTTGCTGGGCGTGCAGGGCAGCGGCAAGAGCCTGGCGGCGCGCGCCATTGCCGGGATCTGGGGCGTTCCCTTGCTGCGCCTGGACATGGGCACGCTCTACAACAAGTACTACGGCGAATCCGAGCGCAATTTGCGGGCGGCGCTTGCTCTGGCTGAAAACATGGCGCCCTGTGTGCTGTGGATCGATGAGATCGAAAAGGGACTGGCCACGGGCGGAGACGACGGCGGCACTTCACGGCGCATGCTGGGCACCCTGCTGACCTGGCTGGCGGAACGTACCGCGCCGGTGTTCCTCGCGGCCACCGCCAACGACATCCAGCAACTGCCGCCGGAGTTGATGCGCAAGGGCCGGATGGACGAGATTTTCTTCGTCGATCTGCCGGAGACTTCCGCGCGGGAGGCGATCTTTGTGATCCATTTGCGCAAGCGCCAACTCGATCCGGGCCGCTTCGACCATGCCGCTTTGGCACGGCTGAGTGAGGGATTTTCGGGAGCGGAAATCGAACAGGCGGTGGTGTCGGCCTGTTATGGTGCGGCCGCCGCTGGCC
>JBAUIG010000054.1:0-8503 GCA_049682735.1 Candidatus Macondimonas sp.
GTCCAGCACGTAGGATTCCAGCAGGGTGTCATGGCGGATGCCCGCCAGCCGGATGCCATGGTTTTCCAGCACCGCCCGGTCGTATTTCAGGTTTTGCCCGACCTAGGGCCGGTCCGGGTTCTCCAGCAGCGGGCGCAGCCGCGCCAGCGTGGCGTTCCGGTCGAGCTGGGGCACGGCATCGAGCCCTTCATGGGCCAGCGGAATGTAGATCGCCTCGCCCGGCTCGATGGCAAAGGACACCCCGACAATGCGGGCGTTCAGGCTGTCGAGGCTGGTGGTTTCGGTGTCCAGTGCAATCAGCTCGGCCCCTTCCAGCCGCTCCATCCACGCCGACAGCGCCGCCTCGTCGCGGATGCAGTGATAAAGCCGCGGATCATCCTGCGAAGGCGCTGGCGCCGCTGCCGCATCCGTCGGGAGCGACAACTCCCGCAACAGGCCGCCCATTTCCAGGTCTTTGGCAAGCGCGAGCAGAGCGGCTGTGTCAGCCGGGGCGGGATGAAGATCATCGAGCCCCAGTTCCAGATCGAGATCCGTACGGATACGCGCCAGCTCGCGCGACAGCGCCAGTTGATCCAGGTGGTTGCGCAGCGATTCGCCGACCTTGCCGGTGATGGCGTCAGCGGCCGCCAGCACGGCATCAAGGCTGCCGTGAGTGCTGAGCCACTTGGCCGCCGTCTTGGGTCCGACCTGGGGCACGCCCGGGATGTTGTCGCTGCTGTCCCCCACCAGCGCCAGATAATCGATGATGCATTCGGGCGGTACGCCAAACTTGGCCGTGACCCCTTCGCGGTCCAGCCAGGTGCCGCTCATGGTGTTGACCAGCCGGATGTGCCCGTCCACCAGTTGGGCCATGTCCTTGTCGCCGGTGGAGATTACGGTTTGCAGACCCATTGCCGCCGCCTGGCACGCCAGGGTGCCGATGACATCGTCCGCCTCCACGCCCGCCACCTCGATCAGCGGCAATCCCATGGCGCGGATCAAGGCCTTGAGCGGGCTCACCTGCTGCGCCAGATCGTCCGGCATCGGGGGGCGATGGGCCTTGTAGGCCTGGAACAGCTCATCGCGGAAGGTTTTGCCGCGCGCATCGAACACCACGGCCAGCCGGACCGGCTGCAGTTCGGCAATGAGCTTGCGCAGCATGTTGAACACACCCACCACCGCGCCGGTGGGGCGCCCATCGCGGGTGCTCAGCGGCGGCAGGGCGTGGAAGGCGCGGTAGAGATAGCCGGAGCCATCCACCAGCACCAGCGGCACCGGCGGGGGAATCGCTGCCATCATGGCCCGCTCAGTCCGGCAGCAGGCTTTCGCCCGCCCACAGATCGGTCACCGATTCGCGCTCCCGCGCCACATGCACCCGCGCGCCATCCACCAGCAGCTCCGGCGGCCGTGGCCGGGCGTTGTACTGGGAGGCCATCACGAAGCCATAGGCGCCCGCCGAGCGCACCGCTAGCAGGTCCCCTTCCGCGATCCGCAACGGCCGCGCCTTGCCCAGGAAATCCGCCGTCTCGCATACCGGCCCCACCACGTCATAGACCTGTTCGGGCCGCTCGGGATGCGCGCGCACCGGCACGATCTCCTGCCAGGCCTGGTACAGGGCGGGGCGGAGCAGGTCGTTCATGCCCGCATCGACAATGGCAAAATGCCGTTCTCCCTGGGCTTTCAGGTATTCCACCCGCGTCAACAGAATGCCTGCGTTGCCCACCAGCACCCGCCCTGGCTCCAGCACCAGGTGCAGCGAGCGCCCGATCAGGCGCTGGCGCAGCGCGGCGGCATACTCGGCCGGATCGGGCGGGGTCTCGTCCCGATAGCGGATGCCCAGCCCACCGCCCACATCCAGGTGTTCCAGGTGGATGCCCTGAGCCGCCAGCCGATCCACCAACGCCAGCACGAGGTCCAGCGCATCCACGAAGGGAGCGGTCTTGGTGAGCTGCGAGCCGATATGGCAATCCACCCCAACCACCCGGATGCCGGGCAGCTCCGCCGCCAGCCGGTAGACTGCCTCGGCCTCGGCAATCGGGATGCCGAACTTGTTGTCCTTGAGTCCCGTGGCGATATAGGGATGGGTCTGGGCGTCCACGTCGGGATTGACGCGCAGCGAGACCGGCGCCGTGACGCCATGCGTCCGGGCCACGCCATCCAGCCGCCGGAGTTCAGGGATCGACTCCACGTTGAAGCAGCGGATGCCCATCGACAGCGCCTGCTCCAGCTCCGCGGCGCGCTTGCCGACCCCGGAGAAGACCACCTTGGCTGGATCGCCGCCCGCATGCAGCACCCGCGCCAGCTCGCCGCCCGAAACAATGTCGAAGCCCGAGCCCAGGCGTGCCAGCACGTCCAGCACGGCGAGATTGGCATTGGCCTTCACGGCGTAGCAGATCAGATGCGGCTGGTCCCCCAGCGCCGCCGTCATCACCAGGAAGTGGCGTGTCAGGGTGGCGCGGGAATAGACATAGGCCGGCGTGCCGTAGGTGGCCGCCAGCGCTTCCAGGTCGACGTCCTCGGCATGCAGCAGGCCGTCGCGGTAAAGGAAATGATCCATCGGTCAGAAATCACTCGGCGGCTGGGGTTCGGAAGGGGTGGTTGCGTCCGGCGCCGGAGCGGTCGGGGTGTCGGATGATGCCGACCTGGGTTCATCGGAATGGTAGAGCGCGCCCTTCTGGCCACAGCCGGCCAATAACAGCAACGCAAACAGCAATGACAGCCAGCGGGAGGTGCGCATGAACGGTAACCGTATCGGTGGGGGAAGGTTCAAGGCGGCCAGTATAGAGCCCAGGGCACGGCTTGCCCATGCGGCGGCGTGGATGCAGGCCGTTCACCACGCAGCTTAGCTGTAAAGGCCGACAGGGCATGCCCATCGCCTCGCCGAGCCAAATTTTCCGCGTCTTCGTCGATGCGCTGAAGAAACGCTGGCGATAAGCCGATTGACACGCCCTACCTGTCGGCCTGGATTTTAGCGTGTAAAGAAGGGGGGGCGTATAGCCGATGATTTATAAAATCATGATGTGGTGTCACGCATCTGTTTGAATGGGCAGCTTCACCATAAAGGGCGACATCCTGCCAAGCGAAGAAATCGAATATTTATTCCTGAAATTGCCCGGCTTTAAAATGAAATGGCATGGCCATGGAAGATTCTGCAGAATACAATCTACATTACCGAATTATCAAGACGGAGAAAATGTGATGGTAAAAAGCAACCCAAACGTAATGATATTTGAACCAGACGATAAAAAGTATTTAGCCTGGATAAATGAACACCCAGAAGGGTTTGTATTGACATCCAATAAAAGCCTAACTCCCCGGCATACAGTTATACATAGCGCTTCCTGCCACAAAATAAAAATGCTTACAGGAAACGCCGAGCCTGGCGGGTTTACCGAGAGGAAATATATTAAAATCTATGCAGGAAGCGTAGGCGAATTGGAAAGGTGGGTTCGTGAAAAAAGAGCTGACGCCAGTTCGAGAGAATGCTCGTTATGTATCTGAAGCGGACATTGCTATCAATGAGTGATGAATTCTTTCTGAGAGGATTGCGACGGCTATTGATCCGACATGACGAAGGATGACTAATTTGTGATTTCTTTCCTCAATGCCGAACCCCAGCATGGCATATCTTGTTTCAAGAATAATCCTGAATGCCACGAATTGAACCGGTTTGGTAGAACGTGTCGCATCCCTTCTGCCGGAATACGATGATCATGGAAGCATCGTATCGTGTAGTGTTGCGGGCGTCGCTGATCCAGAGCCTGCCGGGCGATCGAGCTTGAAAGGGAAATGGAATCGCGCACTGGCGATAGAGGTGAGATAGCGCTCCAGGTTTGAAACGGGATCCACCTCGCCGATCCAGGTTGGGGCATGTGACCCGTGTAAACTACCTCGACCCGCGCCGGAAAGCCTTGTCATGCGGCGCACACCCGGATGGTCACCCCATGATTCCGTTCTCCGTCCTTGATCTCGCGCCCGTGACAGTCGGCAGCGATGCCGCGCAGGCGCTGCGCAATACACTCGATCTGGCCCGGCACGCCGAACGTTGGGGCTTCAGGCGCTACTGGCTGGCAGAACACCACGGCATGGCCGGCATCGCCAGCGCCGCCACCGCGGTGGTGATCGGTCGGGTGGCGGCCGCAACCACGCGCATCCGGGTCGGGGCCGGCGGCATTATGCTGCCCAACCATGCGCCGTTGCTGATCGCCGAGCAGTTCGGCACCCTGGCCGCGCTGTTTCCGGAGCGCATCGACCTGGGCCTCGGGCGCGCGCCGGGCACCGACCAGATCACTGCCCGCGCCCTGCGCCGCAATCTGGCCGCCAGCGCCGAGGAATTCCCGCAGGACGTGATCGAGCTGATGGCCTACCTGGGGCCGCCCGATCCGACTCGCCCGGTGCGCGCCATTCCCGGCGAGGGCACGCAGGTGCCGATATGGATTCTGGGCTCCAGCCTGTTCGGTGCCCAGCTGGCCGCGGCGCTGGGGCTGCCGTTTGCCTTTGCCTCGCACTTTGCACCTGCCCAGATGCAGCAGGCCATTGACCTGTATCGGACGCAGTTTCGCCCGTCGCGGCAGCTGCAATCACCCTATGTGATGGTCGGCTACAACGTGTTCGCCGCCGACACGGATGCCGAGGCACAGCTGCTGGCGAGCTCCATGCAGCAGGCTTTCGTGGCGCTGCGAAGCGGCCGCCCCGGCAAGCTGCCGCCGCCGGTTCCGGGTTACCTCGACAGCCTGGCGCCGATGGAGCGCGCCATGCTCGAGCAGGTGCTGTCGTGCAGCGCCATCGGTGCGCCGGACACGGTGCAGGCACGCATGGCGAGCTTCATCGAACGGGTGCAGCCGGACGAACTGATCATCACCTCGCAGATGTTCGATCACCCTGCGCGCCTGCATTCCTACGAGATCGTCGCTACCGTCCACGCCGCCCTGACCTGAGCCCAACCCCAACCCGAGCGGACGATGTCAGGCAGAATGCGCGATGATTCCATTTTCTGTGCCCTGTCCTTTCAACATGCAGCATCAGAAAATGAGGGATGCCGCGCGTAGCGGATGAAACGGGCCAGGCTATCTCACAGCTGGACGGAAAACCGTCCATGGCGCGCATGGACGGCAGAGCTGAATCCCCAGCGGATGGGATTTGGACATAACGCAAACGCAGTGAGGGATCCGATGCAGAATCTTGAAACCGCATTCGTCCAATGCCCCTATTGCTGGGAACAAATTGAGGTGGTCGTGGATTGTTCGGTGGGGAACCAGGAGTACGTCGAGGATTGCAGCGTATGCTGTCGGCCGATCGTCCTGACCGTCGCGACATTTCAAGGCGAGGTGGTCGGTATCGAAGCGCGGAGTGAAGATGAGTAAGTGGCCGTTAACCGGCGGCTCGCCTGAAGCCTCGTCGATCGCTGCGACCGGTGCACTTTGAGTGTCCACGGTTGATGGGCTGCGGTACAACCAGTGGGAGTTTTTGACGATGGATGATCTGGGTAAGCTGGTGTTGCGCGTGACCCTCGGCGCGCTGCTGTTGTTCCATGGCGTCGACAAGCTGATCGGCGGCATTGATCCAATCATGGGCATGGTGACCGCGCGTGGCTGGCCTGCATTGCTGGCGTGGGGCGTGTATGCCGGCGAGGTGGTCGGACCATTGCTGGTTATCGTCGGCTTGTTCACCCGCCTGGGCGCGCTGCTCATCCTGGGCAACATGCTGGTGGCGCTGTTGCTGGTCCATGGCGGCCACTTCCTGATGCTCACCGAAACCGGCGGCTGGCGGCTTGAACTGCAGGCCTTCTATTTGCTCACCGCGCTGGCGTTGCTGCTGCTCGGTCCAGGTGAACACAGCGTGGATGCCCGCCGCGGATCGTGACCGCGCCCGGGCAGTCGGGAACGGCGCACAGTGGCGTTTTGAGATGAGTGACTTGCGAAAAAAGGCCGGCACGATGCCTTCTAATCCATAACCTAATACCCTGATTCAAACCCCGGTTGTTTTTTCCATATCGGTTTGCACTACGGGTTCGGCGCCAGTTCAGGCCAGGACTTCGTCCGTCCAGACCTTGAAGCTCTCCAGCGTATGCTGGCCGTAGGTCGTCGTGATCGCCACATCGGCTGCATCGCGGCCGCGGGCGATTAGTATCCGGCCAATGCGTGGCTGGTTGTTGCGCGGATCGAAGTTGTGCCAGGCGCCGCCCAGAAAGACTTCCATCGAGGCGGCAAAATCCATTGGTGCAGCCACGGGGGGTACCCCAATGTCGCCCAGATAATTGGTGCAATAGCGCGCCGGAATGTTGAGGCTGCGGCAGAAAGCGATCGCGAGATGGGCGTAATCGCGGCACACACCGCGCCCGTCGTTGAACACCTCCCAGGCGCCTTTCGTGGGCCTGGCGTATTCGTAGCCAAATACGATGTGGTTGTGAACAAAATTGCAGATGGCCTGCACGCGCGGCCACCCCAGCGGCGTCCAACTGAAGAGCTGCCAAGCCGCCTCGGACAATAGGTCGGACTCGCAATAGCGGCTCGGCAGCAGATAGACCAGGGTTTCTTCGGGCAGGTATTCCACCGGATGCTGTATCGCCATTGGAAATACCGGATCGAGTGTGCCGCGATCATTGATAACGGCATCGGCGCTCAGCCGGATGCGCCCGGCCGGCGCCACGAGCCGCGTGCACCAGTTGCCGAAACCATCGCGATACATGGTCATCGGCACCCAGGGATCGGTGCGCATCTGGTCGGGGTGCACGAGGTCGGAGGCGCGTGTGTAATGCACGTTAAGCGTAACGATCATGGGCGTCGGCTGCGGGCATTGGTAAACCATGTCGTAACCCAGGCGAATCTGCATGGCGTCCTCCCTTGGGCAGTCACGTGCTGGCGCTCTCGCGAGCAAGAAATAAATGGCTAATCAGGGTTGAATCGGCGCAGCCCGGAGGGTGGACTTCGGCGCGCGATCAGGCAACCAGTGTACGCTCGATTGAGCCGAGTAGGCGGCTCAGGCGCTGAATGCATGCCGATTGTCCCGCTGCATCGGCGATCAGGTCCTGCCGAATCTCCAGCTCCACATGCGCCAGCCCGCGCGCCTCGCCATGATGCGGAATCGCATAGTCCGTTTCATCGCTGACCGCATAGGGCTGGTTGTCGCCCACAACGAGATCGCCTTCAGCAATCAATGCCTGGGCCAGCGCATGCGCCAGACGGGCATCGCGGTTGTAGAGCACGCCAAACTGCCAGGGTCGCGCAACGCCCAGATACACCGGCGTGAAGCTGTGCAGGGCAAGGAGCAGCGTGGGCTGTCCTCGCCGCAGGCGCGCATCCAGCAACTGGCAAATGCGTGCGTGGTAGGGCGCGAAGATCTCCCGCTCGCGTGCGGCGGCCTCGGCGGGGGAAACTGCCTGATTGCCGGGAATCGTCGTGTTTTCGCTGAGGCCGACGATGGCGTCGAGGCTGTGCGGCGGCCGGTTGCAGTCAATTACCAGCCGGGAATAGGGCTGGAGGATCACGGTGGCATCCAGTGCCGCGCCCAGCCCGGAGGCAACGGCGGCTGCCCCGATGTCCCAGGCGATGTGGCTGGCAAGCGCCGGTGGGTCCAGGCCGAGCGTGCCCAGGCGCCTGGGAATCCGCGTGCCCGCATGATCGCAAATCAGGAACCAGGGCGACGGGCTTGCCGCGCGCTCGACATGCCAGGGGGGCGGCTCGTCAGCAGCGAGTAGCGAGGCGTTCGGCATGCTCATGGGAGCAAACAGGTCATGCAGGATCTCCGGCAGGCAGCGATCACGCCCCGATTCGCGGTTGGCGATGAGTCAAAATCGGGGTTTACGGTAGCGCAGGATACGCGCGGCGCTTGTTGCGAGCGCGCTTCATTCACGCACGGCGGGCCGCCCCATTGCCAGGCCCTCGGATGATAGCCGATGCGCGCTTTGTTCATCGCGCCGCCGCCGGTGTGCCGGCATCAGATGCCAGGGGATGCTTTGCGCTGGATCCAGCGGGCGATGAGCCAGCACAGCGCTGCCCACGCGGCGCCCACGGCCCAACCCGCCAGCACGTCGGTGGGCCAGTGGACGCCGAGGTAAACCCGGCTGATCCCCACCACTACCGTGACGCTGATGGCCGCCAGAAGCAGATACGCCTTGATGTGCCAACGCCGTTCGACCCGGCTCAACATGGCAGCGAGCGTGAGGTAGGTGATGGCGGCCATCATGGCATGGCCGCTGGGGAAGCTGGCCGTGTAGACGACCGCTGCGTGGGGTACCAGATCAGGTCTTGGGCGACCAAAGCCCAGTTTGAGAAGATTGGTGAGCAGCATTCCCCCACCCACGGCGGCCAGAGTGAATCCGGCCGCCCGTATGTGACGGGCGAGCAAGAGATAGACGAGCACGCCGACCGTCACCAGGCTAAGCACACCCACACTCCCCAGCGCGGTCAGGTCGCGTGCCGCTTCCTCCAGCCATTGCGGGCCCAGCGGATCGCGGGGATCAGTGGAGCTGCGCAAGCCAAGCAGCAGAGCCTCATCGAGCGCGTGGGTCTCCTGCCCCATCACA
>JBAUIG010000055.1:0-2307 GCA_049682735.1 Candidatus Macondimonas sp.
CCGCAGGGCTGACGGGTCCTGAGAATTACGATCACATGCATCGCTTGCGGGCGCTGGTCGACGCGGTGGTGGTGGGCGCCGCTACCGTGCGCGCCGATGATCCCCAGTTGACGGTGCGGCGGGTCCCGGGGCGCCATCCGGCGCGCGTGGTGATTGATACCGACGCCCGGCTGGACGGCCGCTTTCGCATGCTGGCGGATGGCGCGGCCCCGGTGGTTTATTGCCGGGCCGATGACACCGCACCCAACCCGCATTGGCCAGATCACGTGGTGCAACTCGCCGTACGTCGGGGTACGGACGGGCTCGACTTGGCGGATTTGTTGGATGCATTGGCCGCGCGGGGCTGGTCGCGCGTCCTGGTGGAAGGCGGTGGCGTCACCGTCTCGCGTTTCCTGGCCCAGGGCTGCCTGGATCGCTTGCAGATCACGGTGGCGCCGGTGCTGCTTGGGGCCGGGCATTTGGGCATCGATTTGCCCGAAGGCTTGGCGCAGGCGCGCCGCCGCCCGCCGGGAAAGCGCTATCTGCAAGGCTGCGATGTGTTGTTCGATCTGGACGTTTCGGGGGAGCGGGCATGAGGCCGGCCACGGCGTTGTGGATCATGGCCCCAGGGGAGGCGGAACTGCGTCCGGCTGCAGTTTCCGATGCGCCGGGATACGTCGCATTGCGCGCCCGCTTCAGCGGCATCAGCCGGGGCAGCGAAAGCCTGGTATTCCAGGGTCGGGTTCCGGAGAGCGAATGGCAGCGCATGCGTGGCCCTTTCCAGGAGGGAGAATTCCCCGCGCCGGTCAAGTACGGCTACGCTCTGGTGGGACAGGTGGAGGACGGACCGGATCGAGGTCGCTGGGCCTTTGTCCTGCATCCGCACCAGGATCGCTGCCGAGTGCCGCCGGACGCCCTGCATCTCCTGCCTCCGGATCTGCCGCCGCGTCGCGCCGTGCTTGCCGCCAACATGGAAACCGCCGTCAACGCGCTGTGGGATGGTGGCGTGCGGGTGGGCGACCGCGTATGCGTTGTAGGCGGCGGGGTCGTGGGGCTGCTGGTGGCGTATCTGTGTGCGCGTATCGCCGGTACGGCGGTGACCCTGGTGGATCCCGATCCGGGGCGTGAAGCCGCGGCGCGGGCGTTGGGCCTGCATTGGGTCAGCCCAGCGGCGGCGACCGGGGAGGCCGATGTGGTATTCCATGCCAGCGGCCACCCCGCGGGGCTGGTCCAGGCGCTGGATCTGGCGGGGTTCGAGGCGCGGGTGGTGGAGCTGAGCTGGTATGGCGACGGCCTGGTGAACCTGCCCCTGGGTGGGGCGTTCCATGCCCGCCGGTTGCAGATTCGCGCCTCTCAGGTGGGCACGGTGGCCGGCGCCCGCCGTGCCCGTTGGACGGCAGGGCGGCGGCTGGATCTGGCGCTCTCGCTGCTGCGCGACCCGGTGCTCGACGCGCTGCTGGAGCCAGATTGGTCGTTCACCGATGCGCCGCGCGCGCTGGCCCGGGTCTGCGCCGCTCCCGGCGCGTTGTGCCAGGTATTGTCCTATGACTGACGAAACGGTCGCTTCAGAATTCCATCCCGGGTCGGGCGCCTGATGCGCCCACTGGTTGCAACCCGAGACGGCGATTTTTTGACAGCATTTAAACAAACGGAGAACGGCCCTGTGTACGGTGTGACCCTGACCAATCACCTCATGATCGCCCACCGCATGCGGGGCGAGCGTTTCGGCCCGGCGCAGCGCCTGCACGGCGCGACCTTCGCGGTGGAGGTGACCCTGTTCGCCGAACGGCTGGACGCGGATGGCGTGGTGGCGGATATGGGCCGGGCTGCCGAGGTGCTCGCTGCCATCCTGGCGCCTCTGGATTACCGCGATCTGGACGAATTGCCGCGCTTTGCCGGACGCAACACCACCACCGAGGTGATGGCGGCGGCAATCCATGCCGATTTGTGCGCGGCGCTGCGGAACGGGGATTTGGGCGCCGATGAGGCCGAGCGGATCCGTATGGTGCGGGTGGTGCTGCGGGAAAATCCGCAGGCCTGGGCCAGTTTCGAGGCGCCTTTTTGCCCATGAAGTGGCATTGGGCACTGCCCGGGCCGCTGGATCAGCGTACCGGTGGCTATCGCTACGACGCCCAGGTGGTAGCGGCCTTGCGCGCGCGTGGCACGGCGCTGCAGGTTCACCCGTTGGCGGGTCGCCATCCCGATCCGGATGGCGTCGCGCTGGCGGCCGCCGATGCCGTCTGGCGGGAAAGCGCCGCCGCGGGGGCGGGTCTGGTGATCGATGGCCTGGCGCTGCCGGCCTTTGGCCCCGCCCTGGCGGCGGGCGAC
>JBAUIG010000056.1:0-7084 GCA_049682735.1 Candidatus Macondimonas sp.
GTCCAGCTCGCCCACGCAGCAGGCCACCCGGTGGTGGGTACCGGGCGCGACGCCGATCGCCTGGACGCCTTGCGGGAATTCGGATTGAATCATCCCCTGATCGAAGGCAGCGTCAACCTGGTGCCGCAGGCGCGCCGAGCCCTGGGAGGTGCCGCCGCCGTGGTGCTCGATCTGTGGGGTGGGGGGCGATTGGCGGAGAACCTGGCTCTGCTGGGCGAGGAGGGACGTCTGGTGGTGGTTGGGCTGTTGGGTGGCGGCCGCGACACCGTTGACCTGACCGGTTTGCTGATGCGTCGGCAAAGCATTCGCACCCTCACCATGCGCAGCCAGCCCATCGAACGACGCATCGCTTTGGCACGCCGCTTCGAGCGGCAGATCCTGCCGGATCTTGCGGCTGGACGGCTGCGGTTGCCCATCGCTCAGGTCTATCCGATGACAGAAGCCGCCGAGGCCCATCGGCGCATGGAGGCGGGCGGGCATCTGGGCAAGCTGGTACTGACCTGGTCCTAGGCCGAGTTGGCTGAACAGCCGGGTCTGAGCGCGTCCTTGCTGCATCGGACCGAGAACCGACTTCGCGCGATGGGTCGCTGCCGCTCTCATCAAAGCGAGCAGCGCAATCGCCTCGACTGCTTCAGCCGGCCTTTGAGAGAAGCTTGCATCCCGATGGCTCACATCGACACGGCACTGCAAGGATGCCCTGCGCTCTTGGGCTATCATGGGCGCACGATTGGCGACTTGAAATCAGCTCATGAACCCTGTTGACCCGATTGCCCGTCACGCCACCCACGCGGTGCGCATCCGTAACCTGATGGTGGGCGGCATGGCCCCCGTTGCCGTGCAGTCCATGACCAACACGGACACCGCCGATGAGGTCGGTACCGCGGTTCAGATCGCCCAACTGCATCGGGCTGGCTCGGAACTGGTGCGCATTACGGTCAACACGATGGAAGCAGCAGCAGCCGTGCCGGGCATCCGCGAACGGCTGGATCAGATGGGGCTCGATGTGCCCCTGGTGGGGGACTTTCACTACAACGGCCACAAGCTGCTCAGCAGCGTGCCCGAGTGCGCACAGGCCCTAGACAAATACCGCATCAACCCGGGCAACGTGGGCAAGGGCCAGCGCCGCGACACTCAATTTGCCCAGATGATCGAGCTGGCCTGCCGCTATGACAAACCCGTGCGCATCGGCGTGAACTGGGGCAGTCTGGACCAGGACCTGCTGGCTCGCATGATGGACACCAACGCCCAGCGCGCCGACCCCTGGGATCCGCGCCGGGTGATGGATGAGGCGCTGATCGCCTCGGCCCTGGACAGCGCCACGCGGGCCGAGGAGCTGGGGCTTGCCGCGGATCGCATCATCATTTCCTGCAAGCTCAGCGGCGTGCAGGATCTGATCCGGGTCTATCGGGATCTGGCCCAGCGCTGTTCTTACGCCCTGCATCTGGGCCTCACCGAGGCCGGCATGGGCGTCAAGGGCATCGTCGCCTCCACCGCCGCCCTGGCCGTCCTGCTGCAGGAGGGCATTGGAGACACCATTCGCATCTCACTCACGCCGCAACCGGGCGAATCCCGCACCCGGGAAGTGGAAGTGGCCCAGGAAATCCTGCAAAGCCTTGGGCTGCGCGCCTTCGCCCCCAGCGTCGTCGCCTGCCCGGGCTGCGGACGCACCACCAGCACGGTGTTCCAGGAACTGGCCCAGGATATCCAGCGTTATCTGCGTGACCAGATGCCGATCTGGCGGGCACAGTATCCCGGCGTGGAGAACATGACCGTGGCGGTCATGGGTTGCGTGGTGAACGGGCCCGGCGAAAGCCGCCATGCCAATGTGGGCATCTCCCTGCCCGGCACCGGGGAAATACCGGTGGCGCCGGTTTATGTGGATGGGGAAAAGACCGTCACTCTCAAGGGCGAGAGCATCGCCGCGGATTTCTCGCGCATCGTGGATGACTATGTGATCAAACGGTACAGCCGAACCAATACGTGATGGACCGTTAGGGTTGCCATTGTTGTCGACCGATTGGCCGCCTGCCGACAGTTCGGCGGTGCGCCCCCGTCAAAATGGCGCGGCCTCTTTATCGCAGTGGCTCGCTAAAGTGTTAAAATCAATTGTTTTTGTTGCTTTGGATGCACTTGATCAAACTCGACCGCGCAGAACATTTGGCCCATGGAATGCCCCTCTTGCCGACCTGAAGTAGGGGGGCAGATGAAACATGTGGGTTTGACAAAGCCGGCCGATCTGATCACCTCCTGGGTCGGTCCATTGCGTCCGTTTCAGTTGCCATCGGCAATCGATGGGTTGCGATACAGCGTTTCTTACTTAGGCAGGAGCCCGCATGAGCATCAAATCCGACCGTTGGATCCGCCGCATGGCCACCGAACAGGGCATGATCGAGCCATTCGAAGCCGGGCAGGTCAAGGAGCGCTCGGGCGAAAAGGCGATTTCCTACGGCACCTCGAGCTATGGCTACGATGTGCGTTGCGCCGATGAATTCAAGATCTTCACCAACATCAACTCGGCCGTGGTGGACCCCAAGCAGTTCAGCGCCAGCAGCTTCGTCGATTTCAGGGGCGAGGTCTGCATCATCCCGCCCAACAGCTTCGCCCTGGCGCGCACTGTGGAGTATTTCCGCATTCCGCGCAGTGTGCTCACGATCTGTCTGGGCAAGAGCACCTATGCCCGCTGCGGCATCATCGTCAATGTCACTCCGCTGGAACCGGAATGGGAAGGCTTCGTGACGCTGGAGTTTTCCAATACCACGCCGCTGCCGGCGAAGATCTACGCCAATGAAGGCGTGGCGCAGATGCTGTTCTTCGAATCCGATGAGGTGTGCGAGACGTCATACCGCGATCGGGGCGGTAAGTATCAAGGCCAGACCGGCGTCACTTTACCCAGGACTTGATCGCTGCGCTGAGCCCGGCGCCTGTATCCAGCGATTCCAGCTCCAGCTTCAGATGCAGGCTGCCTCGATCCTGTTCCACACGGATCGGCAGGTAGTTGGCTGTCGGGGCCAGCCAGAACGTGATGGGCTTCTTGCGGTCCACCTGAATGATGCGCAAGGTATCAAAGCTGCCTGCCGGCGTACGCAATGTTTCAAGCTGTTGCGTTGCTTCCATGCGCAGGGGTTTGATCTTGTTTTTCTCCAGCATGCGCACCTGAATGGGATTGACCTGCTTGAATGCCGCGGCGCGCACCAGGATCTGCAGGCTCAGGCGGTCGTAGGTGTAGGGTTCCAGAGGCAGGCTGAACGCGGTTCCATTGACGGCCCCTGTGACCCGGCGGGCAGACCAATCGAAGTCGGCCGACTCGGTCTTGGTTTCACTCGCGGTCTGATGACGCATCTGATAATGCAGTGGCAGGGGCTGGTCGCCGTCCAGGCGGAATCGGCTGATTTCTTCGATGCGATCATTGCGCAGGGCAGCCAGCCAACCTTTCGTCTCGGTGCGGGAACTCAGGGTCCATTCGTCCTTGCCGGCTTCCTGGCGCAGCGTGAACGTGGCCTGTGCCAGGGTGAGTGGGCCCTGTTGCAGGCGATAAGTCGCCTCATAAGGCGCAAGAAGTGATTTGACCGTGGTCACGGCATCCGCCGCTGGGGCAGTCGTACTCCAGAGCAAGGCCAGCAGCGCACTCATCAGACTCGCGATCCGCGCCGGATTGAATCCCTGCGATTTCATCATGACGGGCAGGTCTCCGTTTCCTCAATCAGCAAGGGCTCGTGCAGGGGCGCGCCATCGAACCAGGGGCTGTGGTCCTGCCAGCGCAGACGTCCTTGGGCGATCCAGCCCAGCGCCTGGGGATAGATCCGGTGTTCCAGGGCCTGCACTCGGGCGCGCAACGTTTCTTCGTTTTCTTCCGGGCACACGGCAAGGCGCCCTTGCAAAACCACCGGCCCGCCATCCAGCTCGGCCGTGACGTAGTGGATGCTGGCGCCGTGCCAGCGCTCGCCGGCGGCCAGCGCCCGTGCATGGGTACGCAAGCCGCGGTAGGCCGGCAGCAGGGAGGGATGCACGTTGAGCAGACGTCCTTCGTGGCGAGCCACGAAATCGGCGGTGAGCACCCGCATGAAACCCGCCAGCGCAATCAAATCCGGCGCGAACTGCCCGAGGGCAGTGTCCAGCTCAGCCTCAAAAGCGGGGCGATCCGGGAAGGCGGCATGGTCGACTCCCACCGCCGGGATGCCCGCCGCCGTTGCCCGCGCCAGCCCGGCCGCCTCAGGCCGATTGCTGATCACGCCGACGATTGCGTAACCCTCCCGGCTGCGGGCATCGAGCAGAGCCTGCAAGTTGCTGCCGGCTCCGGAAATCAGCACTGCGACACGCAGGATTCGACTCATGCCGGGATCAGAGTCACGGTGGGTCGGCTCTCCGGGGAGGCTTCAATGTGGCCGATCACCGCGCTTCCCATGCCCCATTCGCTCAGCAGCGCCCGGGCGGCGTCCGCTGCGTCCGCCGGCAGGCAGACGCACATACCGATGCCGCAGTTGAAGGTGCGCCACATTTCAGCTTCGGGCACGGCGCCCTGGGCCTGGAGCCAGTCGAAGATCGCCGGCCGGGTCCAGCGGCCCGGGTCGATCACGGCGCGCGTACCGGTGGGCAGTACCCGGGGCAGGTTTTCCACCAGCCCGCCGCCAGTGATGTGCGCCATGGCATGCACCGGTTGAGCCGCGAGCAGCGCCAGCAAGGGACGCACATAGAGGCGGGTGGGTTCGAGCAGCGCCGCGCCCAGGGTGGTGGCCTCGAAGGGTTGATCGAGGACAGCGGCGCTCTGGGCGAGGATGCGCCGGATCAGGGAATAACCGTTGGAGTGCGGCCCCGAGGAAAACAGACCCAGGATCGCGTCGCCAGCGGCGACGGCCCGGCCATCCAGGATCTTCGCCCGTTCCACGATGCCGACGGAAAATCCGGCCAGATCGAAATCGGCTTCGGCATAAAGCCCGGGCATTTCGGCCGTCTCGCCGCCCACCAGGGCGCAGCCGGCTTCGGCGCAACCCGTGGCAATGCCTTCGATCACGGTAGCGGCGCGTTCCACGTCGAGCCGGCCCGTGGCGTAATAATCCAAAAACAGCAGCGGTTCGGCCCCTTGCACGATCAGGTCATTGACACACATGGCGACCAGATCAATGCCGATGGTGTCGAGCCTGTTCAGGTCGAGGGCCAGTTTGAGCTTGGTGCCCACCCCGTCGGTGGTCGTGACCAGAACCGGCTCCCGGTAGCGGTCCACGGGCAGCGCGAACAGCGCGCCGAACCCCCCCAATCCGCCCAGCACCTCGGGGCGGGTGGTGCGTTGGGCGGCCGGCTTGATACGGTCCACCAGACGGTTGCCGGCATCGATATCCACACCAGCGTCGCGATAGGTCAGGGGCGTTTTGCCGCTCATGGGGTTCCTTGCAGGGGCGATTGACGGGTTGGGGGCAGATGATGGTGTATCTTACCCCAGCCCGGGTGGCAGCTAAAAAGGTGATCGAATGCCAGTGACGGAATGGACGCAGCGCGGCCTGCAGTGGGGGGGTGTGCTGCTGTTGTGGCTGGCTGTCTCGGCGCACGCACAGATTCCGGTGTCGGATCCGTTTGTGGTGCGCCTGGTAGTTTCGGAAGACGCGCCCGAGGATCGTGCTGCCCTGTTTGCCAGGGGGCTTGATCAGGTGGTACGGCGCTTGGCCGGGCCAGATGTGCGCTTGACGGATGCGCAGGCCGAGGCGATGGTCAGCCGGTATGGTTATCAGCGCGATCCACAGGGGCGGTTGTTGTTCGAAGTGGTTTTTTCCGAGGAAACCGTTGAGGCCGCACTGGCCCAGCAGGGTGTCGCGTTGTGGAAGGGACCGCGCCCAGTGACTCTGCTTTGGTTGACAGTCGGCCCCGGCGCGCCGGCGGTCACGGCCGGGGCGCCGGATCCGGCATTGGCGGAGCTGAGCCGTCAAGCGGAGATGCTGGGATTGCCGTTGCGTGTACCGCCTGCCGGTTTTCGTGCCTCGCCAGGAGAGGATCCGGCCCAGCTGGCGGCAGGTCCGCTGGGCGCCGGTGTAGAAGCGGTGCTGGCGGTTGAAGCCACGAGTCTGCCCGATGGCCGCTGGAGCGCCGTTTTTCGGACCTTTATGGAAGGCCAGCCGGTTTCCGCCTGGACTGCGGCTCCAGCGACCTTGGACGCAATGGTCAGCGAGGGGCTGCAACGCCATGAGGCGCTGTTGCGCGGCCGTTTTGCTCAAGCCTCGACGGCGCTGCAGGCGTCCCATCCGGTGCGCATCGTGGTGGGTGGCATTGCGCGCTATACGGATTACGCGCGGGTGGCGGCCGAACTCCAGTCCCAACAGGCGCTGAAGGCCTTGTTTCTGGAAGAGGCAGGGCCAGCGGGGTTTGTCTGGCGAGCGAACACCACTTTGCCCTCTGAATCCCTGCGTGGCGCATTGGAAGCGAATGAGCGGATGCGCAGTCGTCCTGCGGCGGGTGTGGCTGACCCCGATCGGCTTGAACTGGAATGGGTGGCCGCCCCATGAGCGGCGCCGGAAAGCCTGTCGTTCAATCGGTCGTTCGACAATTGCCTTTGCCGGTCCAGTTGACCGATGAGGCTGTGTTTGAAAATTTCCATGTGCCCGAAGGCGGTGAGGACAACGGCAACAGGATTGCGCTGGCGGCGGTGCAGGCGCTCGCCCGACCCGGCGCCCGCGGCGTCCTGTTCCTGGCCGGATCCTCCGGCAGCGGCAAGAGCCATTTGCTGAAGGCGCTATGCCGTGAAGCCCAGGGGCACCGGCCGGTGCGCTACCTGCCGCTCGATCAACACGCCAACTGGCAACCGGCGCTGATGGAGGGATGGGCGCCACCCGGCGCCGTGGTGGCGCTCGATGCCATCGACCAGATTGCCGGGCAGCGTGCGTGGGAGCGAGTGATCCTGGCGCTTTACCATGAGATTCAGGACAGTGGCGGCGTATTCGTGGCCGCCGCCCCTCAGCCCCCCGCAGGCTATCCATGGGCGTTGGCGGATCTTGCTTCTCGCTTGGGTTGGGGAGGGGTGTACGCGCTCTCGTCCTTGGATGATGCGGGCAAGTTGGCGGCGCTGCAGATGCGCGCCAGACGCCGTGGATTCACGCTGACC
>JBAUIG010000057.1:0-2793 GCA_049682735.1 Candidatus Macondimonas sp.
CGCCAGCGGCGCATGGTTAGCGCCTGGTGTTTCCTGGATCAGGCGGGGCCGGTGACTTACGGGGCGGGGCAGGGCTTGCGCGTGGGGCCGCATCCTCACATCGGCCTGCAAACCTTCACCTGGATGATCGACGGCGAGATCATGCACCGCGACAGCCTGGGGTATGAGCAGGTCATCCGGCCCGGCCAGGTGAACCTGATGACGGCCGGGCGCGGTATCGTCCATGCCGAGGACGCGGTGACCGATGACCCCGGTCGGCTGCATGCGGCGCAGTTGTGGATTGCGCTGCCCGATGCCGAACGCCACCGCGCGCCGAGCTTTCATCACTATCCCGAACTGCCGGTGCTGGATTGGGGCGGTTTCACCGCCACCGTGCTGGCAGGCACGGCGTTTGGCCAGACGGCGCCGGCCATGATTTTCTCGCCGCTGGTGGGCGTGGATCTGGCCTGCGCAGGGCCGGCTGAAACGCTCGTGCCGCTCAATCCAGCCTTCGAGCACGCGGTGCTGGTGTTGAGCGGCGCGCTGGAGGTGGAAGGCGAGATGTTGGAGCCCGGCACCTTGCTCTACCTCGGCACGGCGCGCGCGCAGTTGGCGCTCCAGAGCCAGGCGGCGGCGCGTCTGTTGCTGATCGGGGGGGAGCCTTTCGCGGAGGAAATCCTGTTGTGGTGGAACTTCGTCGCCCGCAATCGCGACGAGATGGTTAACGCTACCGCCGACTGGAACGCTGGCCGCACTTTCGGCACGGTCAGCGGCAGCCCATCGCCGCCTCTGGTGGCGCCCGATCTCGCCGGCCTGCCGATCAAAAGTCGGCGCTAAAACAGGCCGGCGGCGTTGTCATGCCGCAGGCTGCCGTGGTGTTCGCGGCAGCCGAACGCGAGATTCGCCTTTCGTGCGCTTCTGTATGCCGGCAATCGGCCCTATCTTGGCGTCGTATCCACGCAAATCCAGGAGACGCGCCATGAAACAACTGAACCGGATCACGCCCCAGGCCTCGGCCCACTGGGTGGGCGACGGCTTTCCGGTGCGCAACCTGATTTCCATTCCGCGCGATGCCGAGCACGCCAGTCCCTTTTTGATGCTCGACTTCGCCGGCCCTCAGCATTTTGCGCCGGCAAGCGTTCCGCGCGGGGTAGGGGAGCATCCCCACCGTGGTTTCGAGACCGTCACCATCGTCTATCAGGGCGAGGTCGCGCACCGTGATACCACGGGCAACAGCGGCGTCATCGGGCCGGGCGATGTGCAATGGATGACGGCCGCCGCCGGTGTACTGCACGATGAATTCCACTCGCCAGCCTTTTCACGACAAGGCGGCACGCTGGAAATGGTCCAGCTCTGGGTCAATCTGCCGGCGCGGGACAAGCTGGGCGAACCGGCTTATCAGGCCATCGGGGCGGCGCAGATTCCCGAGATCGTGTTGCCGGAAAACGCCGGCAGCTTGCGGGTGATCGCCGGCGAGTACGCCGGGGCACAGGGTCCGGCGCGCACCCACTCGCCGATGCATGTCTGGGATCTGCGGATGAACGCGGGCAGTCATGCGGCGTTCACGCTGCCGGAAGGCTGGACCACCCTGCTGGTGGTACTGCGCGGGGAAGTGACGGTGGGCGGCAAGGCCATCCAAACGGCCCAGACCGGGCATTTCAGTCGCGACGGGACCGGGCTTGCGGTCACGGTGGAGCAGGACAGTCAGGTGCTGTTGCTGAGTGGCGCGCCGCTTAATGAGCCCATCGCCCACTACGGCCCATTCGTGATGAATACGAAGCAGGAGCTGATCGCGGCGATCGAGGATTTCAATAGCGGCCGTTTTGGCCGGCTCGCGGATCAACCGGCGCTGACGCCTTAAACCACGATCCCATGGAAACGGCTTGCCCGGCGCATGGGTGGGCCGTTCATTTTCTTGGGGTCTTGTCTTTCCGAGCAGTGCGGAATTAAAGCAAACGAACAAGAAGACGATCACCTTCCTTGCGCTGCCCAATGTGTAAAGTCGAGTCCGACTTCAATTTCCCCGCTTGTAGGGAATCGAGAAGCCTAGCTTCTCGGCTGTCCCTATCTACCGACAGGTTATGCATCGTGCCACTTCCGTGCGTCAGTCATGAACCACTCCAACATTTGCCATTGATTCAACCGTGTCGCTTCGTTACCCATGCTGCGACGGATTTCAAGTAGAAACCTTCCGAGCAGCCCCATCATAATTTTCACATTCTCCTCTGATGCAATTGACGTGCCGCTTTGGGAGTAGAAATGCTGAAATAAATTGTTGTATGCAAGTACTACTGCATCAGAACCTATTAGGGAAAGCTTGAATGCGATCTTTCGATATTCGAGCGACAGCATTTTCCCAGTCGCAATTTCGCTCTTAACCTTTCCTCGATTTTGTTTGTCGTGCTGCCAAGCTGCATCTGACATAAGCAAAATGATGAACGGTTCAAGGATATGGTTATAGGTAGTGATGCGGTCTTCACGTAGCTTGTCTTCAAGTTCAAGTTGGCGCTCAACTCGGCGACGCAAATTCCAGCCGATAGCTGTTAGCACAAGAACAAGCATTGGAGTGGCAATGGAGCCGAGAGCCGCCAGATAGTCGAGCCAGTGTTTTTCAGTCAAACGCAACCTCCGATCGATACTGATGCATAACTCGCTGTAGAAAAACCCAATTCTGAGCGGGTTGGCATATTGAAAAAAGCATTTTGGAAAGAATCCATCACAAAGTATCACCAATGATTGTTTTTGCGCGACGTCTTGAATTGATAACCAGGCGCTGGCATTCGTCGCAGCAACGTCATCGCCTCGTCCACGATG
>JBAUIG010000058.1:0-5282 GCA_049682735.1 Candidatus Macondimonas sp.
TCGCCGAGGCCCTGCACACGCTGGCGGAATACCGCGCGTTCACCCAGGTGATCCAGGTGCCGGTGTTGGCCAACATCACCGAATTCGGCCAGACGCCGCTGTTCACTGTTGATGAATTGCGTGCGGCCGGGGTGGGGCTGGTGCTCTATCCCTTGTCCGCATTCCGCGCCATGAGTGCTACGGCCCTAGAGGTCTATACCGCCATTCGGCAGCACGGCAACCAGGAGATGGTGCTGCCGCGCATGCAGACCCGCGCGGAACTCTATGAGGTGCTCGGCTATCACGACTATGAGCGCAAGCTCGATACGCTGTTCGGTCAGGCGGCGGACTAGGGTTTTGAAGTTCCCCCCGCGGCCTCAGCCCGAGGTGGTGACTTCAAGAAGAACACATAAGCAGGGATTTCATTTCAAGGAGTGCTTCATGGAAGGAGAAAAGAAACAACTCGGCGGCGCCGGACTGCGCGGCCAGGTGGCGGGAGAAACCCGGCTGTGTACCGTCGGCAAGGAAGGCGCCGGCCTGACCTATTGCGGCTACGACGTGCGCGATCTGGCGGCCCAGGCCCGCTTCGAGGAAGTGGCGTACATGCTGTTGCACGGCGGGGAACTGCCAACGCGCAATGAACTGGCCGCCTATCAGGCCAGGCTCAAGGGGCTGCGCGGCTTGCCGCAGGCCTTGCGCGAGGTGCTCGAACGCATCCCGGCCAGCGCCCATCCCATGGACGTGATGCGCACCGGCTGCTCCATGCTTGGCAACCTGGAAACCGAGGCGGATTTCTCCCAGCAGCATGATGTGGCCGATCGCTTGCTGGCGGCCTTCCCGTCCATCATCGCCTACTGGTGGCGTTACGCTCAGGATGGCGCGCGCATCGAAACCGAGACGGAGGCCGATTCCATCGGCGCCCACTTTCTTGAGCTGTTGCATGGCCAGCGCCCCAGCGCGCTGCACGAGCAGGTGATGAACGTCTCGCTGATCCTGTATGCCGAGCATGAATTCAACGCCTCGACCTTCACCGCCCGTGTTTGCGCCTCGACGCTTTCCGACATGCATTCCTGCATCACCGGCGCCATCGGTTCGTTGCGTGGCCCATTGCACGGCGGCGCCAACGAGGCCGCCATGGCCATGCTGGAACGCTGGCAGACGCCCGATGAGGCCGAGCAGGCGATCCTGGGCATGCTGGCGCGCAAGGACAAGATCATGGGCTTCGGTCATGCCATCTATCGCACCTCCGATCCGCGCAACGAGGTCATCAAGGCCTGGTCGCGGCGGCTTGCCGACGAGGTGGACGATACCGTGCTGTATCCGGTGTCCAAGCGGGTGGACGAGGTGATGTGGCGAGAGAAGAAGCTGTTCCCCAATGCCGACTTCTACCACGCTTCGGCCTATCACTTCATGGGGATTCCCACGCCCCTGTTCACGCCGATCTTCGTGATGTCCCGTCTCACCGGCTGGGCGGCCCACGTCATGGAACAGCGCGCCAACAACCGCATCATCCGCCCCAGCGCCGACTATGTGGGGCCGGAGCTGCGTCCCTACGTTCCCATCGCCCAGCGCGGCTGAACCCGGACATCTACCCCAGGCGGGCGGTGAGCAGGGACCCGCCGCCCGCGTTATTTTCCCCTTATCTGCTGAAAAGGATTTTTTCATGGCCCATGACATCCGTTCCGCCAAGCGCCCCAAGCCGGACCCGATCCTGGTCGACATGGCCGACTATGTTCTCGACGCCCGGGTCGAGAAAAGCAAGGAAGCCATGCAGACGGCTCGCTACTGCCTGATGGACACCCTGGGCTGCGGCTTGCTGGCGCTGTCCTTTCCCGCCTGCACCAAGCTGATGGGACCACTGGTGCCGGGCGCGGTCATGCCGGGTGGGGCGCGGGTGCCAGGGACGTCCTATGAACTCGATCCGGTGCAGGCCGCCTTCAACATCGGCTGCATGATTCGCTGGCTGGACTACAACGACACCTGGCTGGCCGCCGAATGGGGCCATCCGTCGGACAACCTGGGCGGCATTCTGGCGCTGGCCGATTACCTGAGCCGGCGCAACATCGCACAGGGCAAGGCGCCGCTGCTGATGCGCGATGTGCTCATCGCCATGATCAAGGCGCACGAGATCCAGGGCGTTACCGCCATCGACAACAGCTTCAACCGTGTGGGCCTGGATCACGTCATGCTGGTGCGCATCGCCACCACCGCCGTGGCCGCGCAGATGCTGGGGCTGGAGCGCGAGGAGGTCATCAACGCCATCTCCCACGCCTGGATCGACGGCTCGGCGCTGCGCACCTATCGTCACGCGCCCAATACCGGCTCGCGCAAGAGCTGGGCGGCCGGCGATGCCACCGCCCGCGGCGTGCGGCTGGCCTTCATGGCTGCCACCGGCGAGATGGGTTATCCCTCCGCGCTCACCGCCAAGACCTGGGGCTTCCAGGATGTGTTGTTCAAGGGCAATCCGCTGAGCTACAGCCAGTCCTTTGGCAGCTATGTGATGGAGAACGTGCTGTTCAAGATCGCTTTCCCAGCCGAATTTCATGCTCAGACCGCGGTAGAAGCCGCTATTCAGCTGCATCCCCAGGTGCGCGACAAGCTCGATCGCATCGAGCGCATCGTGATCCAGACCCAGGAAGCCGGCGTGCGCATCATCGACAAGACAGGGCCCCTGGACAATCCCGCCGATCGTGACCACTGCATCCAGTACATGGTGGCGGTGCCCATGATCTTCGGCCGCCTGACCGCCGCTGATTACGACGACGCCGTGGCCAAGGACCCGCGCATCGACGCTTTGCGCAAAAAGATGGACGTGGTAGAGAACACCCAGTTCAGCAAGGATTACCTCGATCCGGAGAAGCGCTCCATCGGCAATGCGGTGCAGGTGTTCTTCAATGACGGCACCAAGACCGACAATGTGGTGGTGGAATATCCCATTGGTCATCGTCGTCGCCGCAAGGAAGGTATTCCCTTGCTCGTGGAGAAATTCGAGCGCAATCTGGCCACACGTTTGTCTGCCAAGCGTGCCCAGCAGATCCAGGCGATCTGCGGCGCCCAGAAGACGCTGGAGCAAACGCCGGTACCCGAGTTCATGGATCTGTTCGTGGTCTGAAAAGGGTGGATGCACCTGAAAAAGGCGGGAAGGTGACAAATGCCTTCCCGCCTTTTTTGCTGTGAGGCTTGCGCGTGATAACCCCTCAGGGGGCGGTTCCACTCCCGCCGGCGCCACTGAAGGCATTGTTGAAGAATCCCGCAATGCTGCTGGGAGACAGCGCCTGTCCGACGACGCCTGCTGCAGCCGACGCTGGGGTTGGACCCGGTTCGGGTTCCGGCTCCGGCTCGGGAGGGGGACTGGAAGGTCCCTCGCTGCTGGATCCGTTCGATACCGCCAGGACAACGCCAACCAGGGCGCCGAGCACCAAAACACCCTTGGCGCCTGTGGAAAGCTGGCTGAATTCCGCATGCGACTGGTCGTTGAACACCATCTTTCCGCCGCGGTAAAACAGCGCGGGCGCCGGATCGAGTTCAAATCCTGTTTCTGCATAGGCAAACTCGTTGCCGGCATAAAAGCCTTGTTGGCGTTGATCCTGAACCCCGTCTCCCAGGACCCACTGATAGCCCACGCTGGCGACATGACGGCCGTTTTCCAGGCTGCGGTAGTTTTCCAGGGCAAAATGCAGACGAGGCGCCGCATCCCTGCCACCGGTCATGTCAAAGGGAATCTCCAGAGCTGCCACCCAGCGCGGCTGGCCGTCGATGTCCATCAGGTCTTCCGCCTGGGCCAGCGGGGCCAGGGCGAGTGCGGTCAGCCCCAGTCCCATGCCCCCCAGCACCAGCCAGCGATGAAGGTCTCGCCGATCCAGTGGCTGGACCGTTGCCGGAACGTGTCGAGTCGTTTTAAGTAGATACGTGCGCATGTATTCCATCCCCTGTGAGTTACCGGGTCCGTGACCGTTGCCCCGGCCTCATGGCGGGGATCTGGTGTATTAGTCGGCTCGACAAGGGCGGGCTTGAATGCCGCGTGGGGATGCGTTCAGAACAGGTCCTGGGGGTCCACGTCGAGCGACCAGCGCACTTGGCGGCTTTCTGGCAACGTGCTGAGTTGTGGCATCAGGCGATCCAGGTAGGCGTGCAGCGGGACGGGCGAAGGGGCGATCAATAACAGCTGGGCACGATGTGCGCCGGCCCGGCGCGCCATGGGAGCTGGAACCGGGCCGAGCACCTGCAGTTCGGGGGGTGGCGCCAGCAGTGTGGGGAAACGAGCCAGGAAATCCATCGCCCGTTGAAGCTCGGACGCTTGCGCACGGAGCAGGGCCAGACGGGTAAATGGGGGCCAATGCGCCTGTTGGCGTTCCGCCAGCAGGGTGCGGGCAAAGGCGGGATAGCCTTCGGTGAGCAACTGGCGCAGCCAGGGATGATCGGGGCGGTGGGTCTGAATCAGGGTGGTACCAGCACGCAGTTCCCGACCCGCCCGCCCGGCGACCTGCACCACCAGTTGGCCCGTGCGTTCGCTGGCGCGAAAATCGGGACTGTACAGTCCCTGATCCACGTCAAGAATGGCGACCAGGGCGAGATGCGGCAGATGATGGCCCTTGGCCAGCATTTGGGTGCCGATCAGCAGATTCACCTCGCCCCGAATGGCGGCGTCAAGCATGCGCTCCAGAGTGCCCTGGCGGCGGGTGCTGTCACGGTCGATACGCGCCACGCGGGCATGAGGGAAGTGAGCGCGCAGGGCCTCTTCCACGCGGACGGTGCCCATGCCCATGAAATCCAGCGCTGAATGGGCACAGTCAGGACATTGAGCGGGGCTGGTGCGACGGAATCCGCAATGATGGCAAATCAACTGATCGCGCTTGCCGGCTTCCCGATGCAGGGTCATGCGCGCATCGCAATGGGGACAGCCGGCGATCCAGCCACAGACGCGGCAGCGCAGCATCGGCGCGTATCCCCGGCGGTTCTGGAACAGCATCGCCTGGCCGCCCTGGGCCAGTTCCCGGTCGATGGCCTGCAGCAATGGGGGAGACAGGCCGTCGGGCGCGCCATGGGGGCGCATGTCGATGAGTTGAATGCGGGGTTCCTGGGCGCTGCCGGCCCGCAGCGGCAGCCTGAGCAGGCGGTAGTCGCCCCGCTCCGTGCGGTGGACGGATTCCAGGGAGGGGGTTGCCGAGCCAAGTATGATGGGTAGCGCGTGCTGGCGCGCGCGCCACAGGGCGAGATCGCGGGCGGAGTAGCGCAGGCCGTCATCCTGTTTGTAGGCTGCATCGTGCTCCTCATCCACCACGATCAGACCAAGCTCGGGCAAC
>JBAUIG010000059.1:0-3079 GCA_049682735.1 Candidatus Macondimonas sp.
CCAGCCCTGCTGGCGCGCATGGCCGAGGAAGATGGCGACTGCATCCTACCGGCGGGGGACCTGGAAAATCTGGCGCATGAAGTGCAAGCGCGGGTGGGTCTGGAGCGTTATCTTCCGCCTTGGGTCGCGGGGCGCGGCGCTCACTTATGCCGTGCTCGCCCAGGCCCCGCCGAACAGTTTCGTCGACGGTCTGTCCCTGGACTTTGTCCCGACGCTGGCCCTGTCCCTCCCCTTGTGTCCCGGCCGAGCGCTGACGACGTCCTTTGATCCCGCGCGGATGCTCGTCACCCTGCAGCCTATGGCCAGCGCTATGGCTCCGTGGGCAGCGGTGGAAGAGCGGGAGACGCCGGTCGCCACGCGTCATTTTCTGGACCAGGTTCCCGCTGCCCTGCGCGTGCCGATGGAACCGCTGCCCCTGTCCCATCGGGCCGACGCCGGAGCGACGCAGGCGCTGCGCCAAGCCTATCGCACGGTCTCCGCTCGCCTCCCCAGACTGCCGGCAGTGGCCGTGGTGCAAGCCGGAAAGCTGCCGCTGATCGAGATTCCGGCGCAAGGCGCGACTGACGTGCCGGTATGGGCGGTGTTGCTGAGCGGGGATGGCGGCTGGGCCGGACTGGATCGCAGCCTGTCCAGGGCCTTGGCGGTGCAAGGGGTCCCGGTGGTGGGCCTGGATTCACTGCGCTATTTCTGGCAGTCATGCACGCCTGATGGACTGGCGGCCGATCTGCAACGCATTCTGTTGGACTATGGCGCGCGCTGGCAGCGGTCGCGGGTGATCCTGATCGGCTATTCCCAGGGCGCCAATGTGCTGCCCTTTGCCTTCAACCGGCTGCCTCGCGAGATGCAGGCACGCGTGGAGCGCATCGTCCTGCTGGGTCCCGGCGAGCAGGCGGCATTCACGTTCCTGGTCAGTCAATGGTGGCGTGCGCCTGGGGACACGGATCTCCCCGTGCTGCCGGAGGCCCGTCTGCTGCCGGTGACCCGTACGCTGTGTATCTGCGGAAAGGATGAGGCTGAGGAATCCCTGTGTCCCCGACTGCAGGGTATCCTGCCCGTGGCTGCCTTGCCCGGCGGGCATCATTTCGACGGTGATATGACCGGCCTCGCGCAACGGATCCTCGGCCCCCTCACTGTCCGCTGAGCGTGGCCTACGCATCAGTGCGTATGGGCGATCGGTTTGGCCTCGCCTTTCTGCGCTGGATGGTGAACTATTTGTGCTCGGGGAGATCTTGGGACGGCGTTTGTTTCAGGATGGCGCCTTGGAACCTGCGGCGTTGGTGCGGCGCGTCACCGACCCCATGGCTCCCGTAAACGCTTTGGTTGCGGCATGCTTGGGCACACCTGCACTTACGAGAAGGCTCATGCCTCAGCGCCCCCGCCTCGATCATGACGCGGCCCGACACAGGCCGCCGTTTCGCCGCCCAGGCCTTGCGCCTGCTGATGGGGCATTCCCATGAGTCACATCCGTCCGCCCACCAGAGGATGGGTGCAAGTTCTTTGCTTGCTTTGCTGTTTTTTTCTGGTGGCAGGCTGCGCCTTGCCCCCGGTTGATCATCGGACGGTTTCAACGGCGCTGGGCGAGGCCGAAAGCCGCGCCACCAGACTCGGCGCAAGCCTTGCGCCGCGCACAAGCGCACATCCCGGCAAGAGTGGCCTGTATTTGCTGCAGGACGCGCAAGATGCGTTCGCGGCTCGTGTAATGCTGGCCCAGACTGCCCAGCGCACCCTCGATGTTCAATATTACATCTGGCGTGACGATCTCTCCGGCACCTTGCTGCTGGAGGACTTGCATGCTGCCGCCGAGCGCGGCGTGCGCGTACGGCTGTTGCTTGATGACAATGGGGTTGCCGGACTGGATCGTGAACTGGCCGCGCTGGACGCACATCCGCGCATCGAAGTCCGGCTGTTCAATCCGTTTGTGGTGCGCAATCCCAAGTGGCTGGGCTATCTGACGGATTTCGCCCGTGCCAATCGGCGCATGCACAACAAATCCTTCACTGCCGACAACCAGGCCACCCTCCTCGGCGGACGCAATGTCGGGGATGAATATTTCGGGGCCGCCGAGGGCATGCTGTTCGCCGATCTGGACGTTCTTGCCGTCGGCCCGGTGGTGAGCGCCGTGTCCAGCGATTTCGACCGCTACTGGGCCAGTGGCTCGTCCTATCCCGTTAGCCAGATCCTGCCTCGTGTTGATTCCGATGGCCTGGCGCAACTGGCTGCAAAGGCATCCCAAGTCACCCACGATCCCAAGGCTGCTGCCTCTATGAACGCCACTCGCCGTATGGATTTCATCCATGCACTGGCGGACGGCAAACTCGACTTTGAATGGGCGGAGGCCCGCCTGGTCAGTGATGATCCCCGCAAGGGGCTCGGTAAGGCGAAAGCGAAAGGCTTGCTGACTTATCAACTGGAGGCAATCATCGGTGCGCCCAAAGAGGATGTGGCCCTGGTTTCATCCTATTTCGTTCCGACTGCAGCAGGTGTGGACGCTTTTGTCGAGATGGCCGCGCGCGGGGTCACGGTCCGCATTCTGACCAATTCCCTGGACGCCACCGATGTCGCCGCCGTCCATGCCGGTTATGCCAAATGGCGCAAGGATTTGTTGGAGGCTGGTATCACGCTGTATGAAATGCGTCGCCTGTCACCCGAAACCAGACATTCCAAATCCGCAGGTTCTTTCAGCAGCAGCGCTTCCAGCCTGCACGCCAAGACCTTCGCGATTGATGGCGAACAGGTATTCATCGGTTCCTTCAATTTCGATCCGCGTTCTGCGAATCTCAATACCGAATCAGGCCTTGTCATCGACAGCCCGCGGTTCGCGCGCCAGATCGCTGCCGCCTTCGATGAAGCCATACCGGCCAATGCCTATGAAGTGCGCCTGGACAAGGATGGAAAACTTTATTGGTTGGAGCGCCGTGACGGCATCCAAATCCGCCACGACACCGAGCCGGGCACAGGTTTGCTGAAGCGGAGCGGTGTGTTCCTGCTCTCCCTGCTGCCCATCGAATGGCTGTTGTGATGCCTGTGCAGCAGGTATCGAACCGGGCGCGTGCGGCGCGCAATTTATGGTGTCCACGGT
>JBAUIG010000060.1:0-1800 GCA_049682735.1 Candidatus Macondimonas sp.
CTGTACCTCCACCTGCTCGGCCACAGCGGGATTGGCCACCGGATCGCCAATGACTGCGGTGAGCGCGGCATAGTCGACATCGGGTCGGCGCAGCAGGTCGAGCGCCCACTGTTCGCGCTCCAGCGGCGCGCCCAGCATGGCCTCGATCGCGGTGGCATTCGGACTCTGCGGCCGCAGCATAAGCTGACCCAGTCGCGCCAGTTCAGCGTTGATCGCGTCCTGTTTGCGGCAAAACGCATCCCAACGCGGCGCCTCCACCAGCCCCAGCTCGCGGCCAGTGGGCGTCAGGCGCAGATCGGCGTTGTCCTCGCGCAGCAGCAAGCGATACTCGGCCCGGCTGGTGAACATGCGATAGGGTTCGGCCGTGCCGCGGGTGATGAGGTCGTCGATGAGCACGCCGATGTAGGCCTCATCGCGGCGCGGCGTCCAGGGGGCAAGCTCCCGGGCCTGCCGGCCGGCATTGAGTCCGGCGATCAGTCCCTGGGCGGCGGCTTCCTCATAGCCCGTGGTCCCGTTGATCTGTCCGGCCAGGAACAGTCCCGGCAGGTGGCGCGATTCCAGCGAGGGCAACAGGTCGCGCGGGTCGAAGAAATCGTATTCGATGGCATAGCCCGGCCGCAGGATATGGGCGTTTTCGAGTCCGGCGATGGAGCGCACCAGGGCGTACTGCACATCAAAGGGCAGGCTGGTGGAAATGCCGTTGGGGTAGACCTCGCTGGTGTGCAGCCCTTCGGGCTCCAGGAAGACCTGGTGGGCGGTCTTGTCGGCAAAGCGGGTGATCTTGTCCTCCACCGACGGGCAATAGCGCGGGCCGATGCCCTCGATCACCCCGGTAAACATTGGCGAGCGGTCGAGCCCTCCCCGGATGATGTCGTGGGTGCGCTCGTTGGTGTGCGTGATGTGGCACAGCACCTGTTCGGGATGCTGTTCCGGCCGGCCCAGGAAGGAAAATACCGGCCGCGGCGTATCCCCCGGCTGCGGCTGCAGGCGGGCGTAGTCGATGCTGCGGCCATCCAGGCGCGGCGGCGTCCCGGTCTTGAGGCGGCCGACCCGCAAGGGCAGTTCGCGCAATCGCGCCGCCAACGTCTTGGCGGGCGGATCGCCGGCACGGCCGCCCTCATGCTGGTTCAAGCCAACGTGGATGCGGCCGGCGAGAAAGGTGCCGGTGGTCAGCACCACCGCCCGCGCCCGGAAGCGCAGTCCCATTTGCGTGACCACACCGCACACCCGCCCCTGTTCGACGATGAGGTCGTCCACCGCCTGCTGAAACAGGACCAGGTTGTTCTGCTGTTCCAGCGCCCGGCGCACAAAGGCCCGGTACAGCGCGCGGTCGGCCTGGGCGCGGGTGGCCCGCACCGCCGGGCCCTTGCGGGCGTTGAGCGTGCGGAACTGGATGCCGGCATGGTCCGCCGCATGCGCCATGAGTCCGCCCAGGGCATCGATCTCGCGGACCAGATGGCCCTTGCCGATGCCCCCGATGGCCGGGTTGCAGCTCATCTGGCCGAGCGTTTCCAGGTTGTGAGTGAGCAGCAGGGTGCGGCTGCCCTGCCGGGCACTGGCAAGCGCGGCCTCGGTGCCGGCGTGGCCACCGCCGATGACGATGACGTCGAAGGATTCAGGATAATGCATGGAACGAACCGATGGATCAGGTGAGCGCGCGCAAGGGGTTCAATCTTAAGGGAATCGGCGCTGCAGTGCCAGAATGACATGTGTTATTCCAAAGTGATGCTAAAAAAAATCAACACCACTGCATATGGCAACGACCAATAAGTCTTTAGGAATACGCACTGAAAGCTATTC
>JBAUIG010000061.1:0-3804 GCA_049682735.1 Candidatus Macondimonas sp.
GTCCATTTGGAGAAGAAGGATGAGCTATCAACTGGAGATGGCGGAAAATGGGCGTTACCTCATTTGCCGGGTTACCCGCCCCGTTACCACGAACCTGGCAACGCAGTTCAGCATGGCAATGGATCAAATAAGTCGGGCACACAACATCAAGCGATTTCTGGTCGATGTCCGCGGCGCGCCCAATGTCGCGACTGTTTTCCAGAATTATGAATATGCCAACAAGGACATGAAGCGTCTCGACCTGCAGCGGGATGTGCGTTCCGCCATCCTGGTGGATTCAGGTGATCACAGCCATGATTTTGTGGAAACCGCCACACAGAATGCCGGCTATGTCGTCCGTGTCTTCGATGACGAGGCCGCTGCAATCGCCTGGTTGGAAGAATCCAGCTGATGGCCAACAGCGTGGCCGACGCTGATTCAATCATGCCGCCCATCCACGACGGATAAGCCGGCGAGGCCAGCTGCAAGCTGGATTGCATGGAGTCGCTACGGGCCTGTGATCATCGAAAGGCGAGCTGGAGCCCAAGAACAGAACGTTCCCAGCGCTTCCGAGCATGGATCAGCCATTTGGCCAGAACAGATGCATCAAGGCGACCGTTCCGGCGCTGACCACGGCCCCGATCAGGCTGCCCCAGGCCGTGTCGATCACGGCGACCATGGGGTCGTAGCCCTTGAGCACGGCATAAGCCGTAGCGTCATAGGTGAGGTAGGTGAAAAAGCCGAACAGGGCACCCTTCAACGCGGCGGCTTGCCAGTTGCCATCCGACAGGGCCGGCATGATCACGAACACCATGAGGCCGATGACGTACACCGTATAGAACAGCACGGCGATGCCCATCTTGGGACGGTCGAGCATGATCGCGCCCATGCGGGAGAGATAAAAGTCTTTCGCGACATAGCCCAGCCAGAGCAGATCCATGGCAAGGAAAATGGCCAACGCAAGGAAATAGGGGATCAGCATTTTCATCGGAGTATTCCTTGTTCGCGCTGGGAAGGGGAAGTCTTGCGGCAGGGTAGGATCGGCGTCCATGCGCTGATCCCCGGCGCTCGATGCCAAGGCGTATTCTGCCCGAACGCGGGCTGTTCCGAATGCCGACAGAGGATTTACCTGTTCTTGTTCAGAACAGGATGACCGAGCGGATGCTTTCGCCCCGGTGCATGAGGTCGAAGGCGCGGTTGATGTCCTCCAGGCCGAAGCTGTGCGTGATGTAGTCATCGATGCGGATCTCGCCCTTGAGGTAGCGGTCCACATAGCCCGGCAGCTGGCTGCGGCCCTTGACCCCACCGAAGGCCGAACCCTTCCATACCCGCCCGGTGACGAGCTGGAACGGCCGGGTCGCGATCTCCTGGCCCGCGCCGGCCACGCCAATGATGGTAGAGACGCCCCAACCCTTGTGGCAGCACTCCAGCGCCTGACGCATGACCTGCACATTGCCGATGCACTCGAAGGAATAATCCACGCCGCCATCGGTCATGGCGATGAGGACCTGTTGGATGGGCTCGGCGTGATCCTGTGGGGCGATGCAATCCGTGGCGCCCAGGTGGCGAGCCATGGCGAACTTGGCGGGGTTTGTATCGATGCCCAGGATGCGGGAAGCCCCTGCCATGACGGCGCCCTGGATCACCGACAGGCCAATGCCGCCTAAGCCGAATACGGCCACCGTGGCGCCGGCTTCCACCTTGGCGGTATTGAGCACGGCGCCGATCCCGGTGGTGATGCCGCAGCCGAGCAGACAGACCTTTTCCAAGGACGCAGTCGGGTCGATGCGCGCGAGGGAGATTTCCGGCAGCACGGTATATTCCGAAAACGTGGAGGTTCCCATGTAATGGTGGATGGGCTGGCCGTTCAGCGAGAAACGGCTGGTTCCATCCGGCATGACGCCCCGGCCCTGGGTTTCGCGCACTGCGCCGCACAGGTTGGTCTTGCCCGAACGGCAGAACTTGCACTCCCCACATTCGGCCGTATACAGCGGGATCACATGATCGCCGGGTTTCACCAGGGTCACGCCGGGACCGATCGATTCCACAACGCCGGCGCCTTCATGGCCGAGGATGGCGGGAAACAGCCCCTCGGGATCGGCGCCCGAGAGCGTGAAGGCGTCGGTATGGCAGACCCCGGTGGCCACGACGCGCACGCGCACCTCGCCCGCTTGCGGATCGGCGACGTCCACTTCCTCGATCGACAGGGGTTTGCCGGCCTCCCAGGCGACGGCGGCGCGTGCTTTCATGGGTTTGTCTCCTTAATGTTTGTGACGGACTGGCGCCGCGGGGCGGATGATGCCTGGAAACAGGCGGCGGGCCACGAATTTTTCCATTTCGAGCACGACGAACAAGGCGATTCCAAATCCCATGACCCAAAGTCCCTGTTCCAGCGACAGCGGACGAGTATCAAACAGGCGCTGCAGCGGCGGTGCGTAGGTGAACAGCAATTGCATCACCGTCACGCCACTGACGCCGATCAGCACGGCAGGCGTCCCCAGCAGGCCGCGCAGGGTCATGGACGGCATATTCAGATAGCGGACATTGAACAAATAGGCGATTTCCATCACCACCATGACGTTCACGGCCACGGTGCGCGCCTGTTCCAGGCTTGCGCCATGCGCCTGGGCCAGCGCCAGTGCCGCGAAACTCCCTGCCGCGATCAGGACCGTCAATAGCGCTACGCGCCAGAGCAGGTAGCCGGACAGTAGCGCGGCGCCGGCCGGGCGCGGCGCTCGTCGCATGAGATCCGACTCGGCCGGCTCAAACGCCAGGATGAGCCCCAGCCCTACTGCGGACAGGGTATTGATCCACAGGATTTGCAGCGGGGTGATCGGCAGGGTCAGCCCAAAGGCAATCGCCGCGATGATCGCCAGTGATTCGCCACCATTGGTCGGCAGTGTCCAGGCCAGCACCTTGCGCAGGTTGTCGTAGACCGTGCGGCCTTCTTTCACCGCCGCGACGATGGATGCGAAATTGTCGTCCATGAGCACCATGGCGGCGGCCTCCTTGGCGGCTTCGGTGCCTTTCCTGCCCATGGCAATGCCGACATCTGCGCGTTTCAGGGCCGGCGCGTCATTGACCCCGTCCCCGGTCATGGCGACGATTGCGCCGCCCGCTTGCAACGCAGTGACTAGCCGCAGTTTATGTTCCGGCGTGGTGCGTGCAAAGACGCTGGTTCGTTGCGCCGCCTCGCGCAACGCAGCCTCATCCAGCGCTTCCAACTGCGCCCCGCCAAGGACCGCCCCGGCATCGGCCAGGCCCAATTGACGCGCAATGGCGACGGCGGTTCCGGCATGGTCGCCGGTAATCATCTTCACCTGGATCCCGGCTGCCTGGCATTCCGCGATGGCGGTGATCGCCTCCGCGCGCGGCGGATCCTGCAAGCCCAGCAGGGCCAGCAGCACCAGTTCCTGTTCCCGGTGTTCGGCATGCAGGTCGGCGGGGGGTTCGGCAAACCGGCGCTGGGCCAGCCCCAATACCCGATGGCCGCTCGCTGCCAGATCATCAATGCGTTCGAGCCAAAATGCCTTGGATAACGTGCGAACCCCTGCCGGCGCCATTTCCCACGCGCATAACGCGAGCACTCGCTCCGGCGCTCCCTTCACATACAGCATGCTCGAACCATCAGCTTCGGCATGTAGGGTGGCCATGTACTTGTGACGGGAGTCGAAGGGAAATTCAGCCAGTCGGGGATAGGCATCGCGCAGGGCTTTGGGATCGAGTCCGGCCTTTTGTGCCAGACACAGCAAGGCCCCTTCCATGGGGTCGCCACTCACGCGCCAGCCATCGCCGTGTTCCAATACCGCCGCGTCGTTGCACAGC